>REAP01000195.1 GCA_004294385.1 Oscillatoriales cyanobacterium
CGCTATTAGACAGGGAATTCATTCCCTGTCGGACTCGTAGGATGATTCAACGACTTGGAATGCTTTCAGGCTTAAGTTGACACCTATGGGCACTGCCGTGTCAGCCATGGTTCACCGCCAAGAGGAGGAGACGGCTTGGCCTTAGTCCCTACCCTCGATTAATTGTAGGGAAACGGCACTGCCGTCTCCTGATTATGGGTAATATTAATTCCAATGCTACGGGATTTGAGATAAAACCCATCCCTACAACATATTTTTGGTATTAATTCGCAACTTTACTGCGGTTGCCAAACTGGACTGCCAGCATTTAAGTCCTTGTCATTTGTCAATTTAATCAATCCTGAACCATCGCGATTAACTACATACAAATTGCTTTTTTCACCTTTGATTTCGTTAAAAGTAAAAGCAATTTGCTGGCTATCATAAGACCAGGCTAATTGAGAGATTCCCGACAATTCTAATTGAGGGGCTAGTTGAGTCAATTTGGAACCGTCAGCATTCATTGTGTAGAGTTTTTGTTTGTAGAAGTCTCCAGTCGCGAAGGCAAGTATTTTGCTGTCTTGTGACCAGGAAAGTGCGTCGTATCTTGTCGGTTTTTTGGTGATATTCTGAGGGATTCCGGTTTTTATGTCGATCGCATAAATATCTTGTTGTTTGCCGCCCCGATCGCCCGCTTTGTTATAATAGTAGGCAATCCGGCTACTGTCGGGCGACCAAAATAGTTTGAGGTTGTAAGCCTGATTTTGGGGATTATTCGTCAGTTGTTTGAGGTTGGTTCCGTCAACATTGATTGTGTAAATTTGCTGTTTGGGGTATGCTCCCAACCAGAAAGCGATTTTTGTGCGATCGGGAGACCAGACAAGTTCACTACCACCAGAAGTATATTCTCCTGGAGTTTTAGTTAATTGAGTCATCCCAGAACCATCAGTATTCATTTTGTAGATGTTTTTGTCCTTGACAAATGCTACCTGCTGACCATCTGATGACAGATAAAATTCCGATGAAATTTCAGTTTTAGGAGGCTCTCCTCCTACTTCCAAATTCCGAACTAATTTAGTTCCTTTAATACCCGTAGTATCGCTTGTATACAGAGATTGACTGCCCGGTGCATCAGAGGTAAAACCATCACAAGAACGCGCAAACGCAAATTTTTTGCTATTAGCAGCCCAGGTGATTTTGAAATTAGCTGCTTTGCACGAATCCCCAGCAAACTGTTTAATCAGTCGAGAACCATCAGCATTGACTGTGTAGATGTCCGTGTCCCCACTCAGGAAAGCTAGCCACTGTCCATTGGGCGACCAAGCTAGGCTGTAACTAACCTCTAGGTTTGGGGCAAGTTCGCGACGGGCAGAACCATTGGCATCGATCGCAAATAAACTGTTTCTGACCTCACCAGCGCGCCTCTGAAGCGCCAGAAATGCCAGCATCTTCGGTTTGGGGGCTGCGGGTGCGGGATGGCTTGACAGGCTCAAATACAGGGTGGTTAAGAGTGTCAGTGCAAAAAGGGCGATCGCGCCAAGTCGTAAAGTTTTTTTCAAACGCATTTTGTCAATTAGACTCCTTGTTAATTCATTTTCACCTGCGGTTAAGAAAATCTCTTTTTTTGACCGCAGATATAGGCAGATAAACACCGATCAACGCAGATGAATATGGAAGATCTTTGTTATGTGAAATCCGTACTTTTAAAGTGCTTGTCGATCGATATGTCGCGACAGCATCAAACTTTGTTTAATTCTACCAAGGATTACCTCGATCATTTTTTTGCGCGATGGATTCTTGGCGCTGGGAGGCATACCTAATTCCAAACAAATCAAACTCAAGTCGGTTGCAGTCATAGATAACAATTTTTTCCTCACTTCTTCTTCTTTACCGTTTTTAGCTTTTAAACGCAGTTGTTCATAGATTTGAATCACCTGTTCTGCGGATAAATTAGTAGGTTTATCGGTAGTTTCATCTGGTTGAGATACGGTAGATTCGGAGACTTTGGGAGTCGCAGAAATCCCTCCGCGTTTGACTTTAGTCTCAATCCTAGTTAGTTTGCGAGAAACTTCGCGCAGAATTTCCTTAAGTTCGCTAATTTCATCAACTAACTGCGAGGTTTCATCATCAGCTAAAACTTCTTTTTTAATCATTTCAGATACTCCGCACACTCAGCCCAAAGTTGTTCAAATTCCCTGACTAATTCTCGTGGCAATTCTCCCTCATTAATAGCTCGTTTCAGACCGACACTTTCCCGAATAGTCGATTCTAGAAACTTAACTTCTATATTATTGTCTTTGGAGATATCAGCGCAAAGTCTTTTCACCTCTCTCATGTAAAACTGAACTTCGTTAGTCAGTAGTCCTCCATAAGTTTTAGCTTTGTTCATAAACACGGCAATCTTGGGGAAAGGATAAGGTTCAATCCGTTTTTGCAGAGAGTTTAAGACTAAACTTAATCCTCTAGAACCAAAGTAATCTGGATTCACGGGAATTAATACTAAGTCGCAACAAGAAAGTACACTGTAGGTGAGCAGACTGAAGGAAGGAGAACAGTCAAACAGCATCAAATCATATTTGGGTAGATTGGGAGAGTTGATGGAGTTGGCAGAGTTGGTAATTTTACCGATGAATCTGCGGATGAAGTCTTTAACATTTTTGCCCTCAAATCCATCCAAATCTAACCAATACAATTCTTCTACGGATGGGACAAAATGTAACTGTTCATCAATTTCATAAATGGTGTCAAAACCTACGGGAAATTTAAAATTTTGTCCGTTTTTTTTAAAGAGTTCGAGGGCGTCGTAAATTGTTCGTCTTTCCCTCAGAGATTTTTCGTACCACTTGCCAAATTTGTCATCTAAATGACCTGTGCTTTCATTAAGCCCGATCGCCTCTGTGAGCGACATCTGCGGGTCTAAGTCTAACATAAGGACTTCTAGGTCTGTGCTTTGGGATATAATATTGCCCAGGCTCCAAGTGACGGTGGTTTTCCCGACACCGCCTTTGAAGTTGATTACGGCTATGGATTTTGGACTCATGGCTGGTTTTGTCTAGATTTTGCTCAAATATAAATTAAAACATATTGTGTGACTTAGTTCAGCGTGCGATCGGTCTGATGTGTAAATTGACATGAAATGTAGAGTGCGATCGAGCCGCATTTTTTGCACATTAGCTCTTAAATAAAAAGTAAATCTTGATAGAAATACAGTCAATTTAACTATGTCATTTTAAGCGATCGGAATTCTCCTCTTCATATACCATTAAATCCCCCGGCTGACAATTCAGATGTTAGCATTCTGCAACACAAAATAAACGGCCCGACAGGTTGGCAGTTGAGAATGACCCATCAGCATAGAGGTCAAAAGTTAATCGCTGGTGGGTTCATCTTTTGTAGTCTTTTTAGCCAAGTAAGCATCTACAGCTTGAGAGACAATCCGACTTACCAGATTGCTGACTGTCCGGTCTTCTTCCTTGGCCCAATCTTCCAAGACGTTGTAGGCGTTTGGAGGAACGTAGCTGGTGACTCGTTTTAGGTTTTTTGCTGGCAAGTTAGGCAACTGGGAATTTACTTCATAGATCGATCGTACTTTCTTTGTACACCTCTTGCATGGTAACACTCGGTGTGATACCGTGTAAATAGTCAAAAACAAAACCCTCACCGCTCAGAGTTGCAATCGTTCGGTGGGGGCTTGAACTCCCATATTCAGGAGGAATACCTATGATATCACAGCCCAAGTCCGTTCCCGAACTGCTCCGGGAAGAAATTCCTGATGTACCTCAAGGCAAAAAACCAATTCGTTTGTTGTTGTGTGGCGTTCCCAAAGGGGTAGAAAGCATCGTTAATCTGCTGCACGTTTTGGGTTTTGCACAAGTTGGAGAGTGGAGCCCGCCTGTACCGTCGCCTCTAGCGGGTGAGGTGATTCGGATTTTAACCCGTTACTGGTAAGAGTAATCGTTTAAATACCAAAGAAACCGGGTTTTTCACGACAGTTAAAGGCTCTCATGCAGTATTTCGGAAAAAACCCGGTTTCTGCCTCCACGACTATCATTTTACCTCTTAGTCTGCGGAGGCAGACTTTGTTTGTGTAGAAGCGGTTTCAACCGCCGTCTTTTACCTCTTAGTCTGCGGAGGCAGACTTTGTTTGTGTAGAAGCGGTTTCAACCGCCGAATAATACAGGCCATAAATACCCCCGATTTACTATTCTAATGACATTCGGTAGCGCATCCAAAAACCATAAAATATAACCAACACCAACCATCCCGACACATAGCAAAACCCAGGAAGCGCAACATCAATATTGGGTAAAGACTGGGCGTTGACTTCAGTCAATTGATTAATATATGGCTCAACAAAATTACCATGAGCATCTTCCAATGCTTCGCGTTGTTTGATTCTGTCTTCCTGAGTAGCCATCCTTAACCTGCCTTCATTTCAACCGTATGAAGGTATGGTCGGTTTGGGGTAGGAGAGCAAAGCAACCCCCCCGTTAAATCAGCCAGAAACTTGATATAATCAGCGTTAGAGCGGTTTGGGGTAGGTCATAGAGATTGCAGCCCCCCCAAAGTTCTTTTGAAATTCTCCTCCCTTGAACCCATGCAAAGCAAAAAGAAAGTCACCTATGGGCCTACTGTTAAAGAACGTGCCAAACGCTTATTAGAGGCACTGTTGGCTTATGTCAATTGGGAATTAGAAGACGTTGGTGGAATCTCCGTAGATCATAGATGGCAGGATGAAACTACCGCACAACCAAAATTGGTGATTAAAACGGAACTGAGAACCCTGGAATTGCTCACGGCAAAAGACAAGCATGAAGGGAAATTAACTACAACCGAGATTAGACAGGCACTTAATCAGCATTTAAAGGACTTTTTGCAAATTCTCGAAGATAATCGCCTTGAAACACAGGGAAAAGAAGAGTGGCACTTTACTCTGACACTGTGGAGTAAAGACAAACAAAAGAATTTAGAACAATTTGAAATTAAATGGGAAAGCCTGCGGCCTGAAAAATCAAAGCAACAGGAGGAAACTCTGCGGGAAACGGTTGCTGGAAAAACCCCTAAACCTGAAGAAGAAACTATAAACTGGCAAGAAATCTGCCGCCAAAACCTCGCGCAACAAAAGCAACTCACCACCAACCTCTTCACCAACGCCAACGGGATGACTCCGCAACTGGATGGCGTTTATGTTCCCCTAGCCATTGTCGAACGCCAAAAACCCAAACCTCAGCCAAGGAATCAGCAGGAAGAAAAGGAAAAGGAAAAGGAAAAGGAAAAAGAAACAGAAAAACTGATTCCCATTGCTGAAGAACGGTTTTTTGAGGATGTGTTGCGACAAGGGAAAAGCGACATTAGTCAAGGGCAAAAAATTGCGATTATTGGCGAACCGGGTGCGGGGAAAACCACGCGGTTGCAGAAGATTGCCGATTGGATTTTAGAGCAAGATTTGGGGTTGCCGATTTGGATAGATTTAGCTGAATTAGGGGAGCAAGATATCTGCCAGTATTTGGAAAAAGTGTGGTTGCCTCGGTGTCCAGGAGAAGTGACGCGCCGTGATTTAGAGCCGCAAATGAGTCGGGTTTGGTTGTTGCTGGATGGTGTTGATGAAATGACGCACACTCAAGGAATGCAGCAGTTGGGGAAAGATTTATTGCGATCGTGGGTGCAGGCGGCGCGGGTGGTGGTGACTTGTCGGGTGAATGTTTGGGAGGCGGATCAAAATGCTTTTTCGGGGTTTGATGTGTTTCGCAATTTGCAGTTTAACCCCGAACAGGTGACGGAGTATATTCGCCGTTGGTTTGCGGGGATGGGGGATGGTGCGACGGGGGAGAGTTTGGAGTTGGCGTTGGCAGAATCGGAGAATTCCCGTCTCAAGGAGTTGATTCAAAATCCGTTGCGGTTGTGGATGTTGTGTCAAATTTGGAGTTTGAGAGACGGAACTTTACCGGATACTCAAGCAAAATTATATGCAAGTTTTATTGAGTATATCTATCGCTGGAAAAAGCAGTTTATTAAAACCTATTTAAAGCTATGTGGCAAAAATGAGCCTGAGTGTAAGAGACTTTTACATGAAGGGTTAGGAGAATTAGCAAAAGCTGCAATTGATGGCAAATCGAGTCGTTTTCGCTTGTCCTATCGGTTAGTTAGTGAGTATTTGGGAGATAGAAATGATGAAACGTCTTTATTATCCTTGGCGTTATCTCTGGGATGGTTGAATCGGGTAGGCATCGATCGATATTGATGAACCGGAAGAATCTGTCTATGCGTTTTATCATGCGACGTTTCAGGAGTATTTTGCGGCGTTGGCGGTGGACGACTGGGATTATTTTTTACCTCGGAATCATGTTGATTTTCCGGTGGTGGGGAAGGAATATCGGATTTTTGAAGCGCAGTGGAAGCAGGTGATTTTGCTGTGGTTGGGGCTGGAGGATGTGAATCGGAAGCAGAAGGAGGAGTTTATTGAGGCATTGATTGGGTTTGAGGGTGGATGCAATGATTTCTATGGATATCGTGCCTATTTTCTAGCTGCTGCGGGGATAGCTGAGTTTAAAGATTGTTCGCGGGCTGATGAAATAGTAGCAACAATCATTAAGTATGATTGCGGTTATTTCAACATTGAAGAACAAGAATGGCGAATATTTCTCGCTCCAATTGCAGAGGGAGTAAGAGCAGCACTGTTAGAGACACACTATAGTATAGCTGTCAACCAACTTATTGATTTACTTGAAACTACTGAAGGTGAAAATGCCCGTCTTATAGTTGCTGATAGTTTGGGTAAAGTTGACCCAGGAAACCCAGAGGCGATCGCTGCTTTAATAGCCATTCTCTCAACGACAACTGGTGAGTTTACCCGTAGGAATGTCGCTTACAGTTTGGGTAAAATTGATCCAGGAAACCCAGAGGCGATCGCTGCTTTAATCGCCATTCTCTCGACTACTACTAATGAGTTGACTCTTCATAGCGTTGCTGAGAGTTTGGGTAAAGTTACCAAAGGAAACTCAGAGGCGATCGCTGCTTTAATCTCTATTCTCTCAACGACGAATGATTGGAATACCCGTGGGAGAGTTGCTGACATTTTGGGTAAAATTGCCACAGGAAACTCAGAGGCGATCGCTGCTTTAATCACTATTCTCTCAACGACGAATGATTGGAATACCCGTGGGAGAGTTGCTGAGAGTTTGGGTAAAATTGCCACAGGAAACTCAGAGGCGATCGCTGCTTTAATCGCTATTCTCTTAACGACGAATGATTGGAATACCCGTGGGAGAGTTGCTGACATTTTGGGTAAAATTGCCACAGGAAACTCAGAGGCGATCGCTGCTTTAATCGCACTTCTCTCAACTACTAATGATGAGGATACCCGTGCTAGTGTTGCTGACATTTTGGGTGAAATTGCCACAGGCAACCCAGAGGCTATCGCTGCTTTAATCGCACTTCTCTCAACTACTACTAATGAGGATACCCGTAGTAGTGTCGCTTACAATTTGGGTAAAATTGACCCAGGAAACCCAGAGGCGATCGCTGCTTTAATCACACTTCTCTCAACTACTACTAATGAGGATATCCGTTGGAGAGTCGCTGACAGTTTGGGTGAAATTGACCCAGGAAACCCAGAGGCGATCTCTGCTTTAAGCGAAATTCTTTCAACGACTAATGATAAGGATATCCGTTGGATGGTGGCTGATAGTTTGGGTAAAATTGACCCAGGAAACCCAGAAGCTATCGCTGCTTTAATCGTTATTCTCTCAACTACTACTGATTTGAGTACCTTCTTGTATACCCGTAGGAGAGTCACTGGCATTTTGGGTAAAATCGCCACAGGAAACTCGGAGGCTATCGCTGCTTTAATCGCACTTCTATCAACTACTAATGATGAGGATACCCGTGCCAGTGTTGCTTACATTTTGGGTGAAATTGCCACAGGCAACCCAGAGGCTATCGCTGCTTTAATCAAAATTCTCTCAATTACTACTGATCCCCCTACCCGCGATCGAGTCGCTTACAGTTTAAATGAAATTGTACAAAATAACCAGATGCCTTCAGTTGTCTCAGCTTTGCAGAAATTTATGTGCAAGGCGGTCGATAAAACCAAGTATGACCTCTACGAAAAATGGTTTGAAATCATCTGGAATTGCGCCCAAAATCTGCCTTACCCAACTTTCTATCAAGCATGGCACCATCAACTCACCACACCCCATCCAGAAGTCCCAGAAACAACAGGAGTCGGTTCTAAACACAATTAATCGAATCCGTACAGCTAATTTGCATCGACACCAGCAAATTCATCGACACAGATAACCCCGCCCTCGAAATCTACGAACAATTCCTCGATCGCAACTTTCCCCAACGCCCCAACGGCGACCCCGAAACCCTCCCCCAACTCAAATCCTACTGGAATCAACTCCGCCGCCACAGCGACAAACACCCCATCCTCGTCTTCTACCAAGACCCCACATCCCCCGCCGCCCAAGGTTTGAGTCCTACTTTCCTCAATGCCCTTACCCGCTTCGACGGTACAATCTGTCTCATCACCGACACGCCTCACCCACCCCTGCAAACCTTCTCGCCCCATGACTCCGATTTACTTCTAACTGTCGTAAACTGGCTCAAAAGAGTTCATTTTGAGTCTTGAAGAAACCGGGTTTTTGGCTACTTCTACGAGGTGTGGCGAGTATTCTCGAAAAAACCCGGTTTCTGGCCCCGCGAGAAGCAGAGAAACCGGGTTTTTCGCAGTTTCTGGGAGGTGTGGCGAAGTATTCTCGAAAAAACCCGGTTTCTGGCCACCATTCACCCTAACCACCCCTAAATCAACGTACAATTAACTAAATCTATCAATAAACAGATCGGGAGTAATAATTTCGACTGATTCAAAAGGATTTAATACCAGTAAATCCATATCACCTGTAACAATTACATTGGCATTACCACTAACAGCCAACTCCAAAAACTTATTATCTTTTTCATCTCGACAAACTGTGATATTTTCTGTAATATAAACTAATTGAGATGAACTGATAAACTTCAATAAAAATAACTGCCGATCTTCCAAAGAAAGATACTTGTTAAATTTTTTACGATTCAGAACTTGCTCTAATTCATTTAAAGTTGCTTCAGAATATAAAATTCTACCTTGTTTTTCTGCCAACTCAATCGCTTGAAACGGAACTGAGGTCTTAAACAGTAAAGCACTGATTAAAACATTCGTGTCTACCACAAATCTATTCGTCATTATTATCTGCTAAAATAGCTTGTAAAATTTCTGGCGTTAAGCCTCGCTGCCGGGCTCTGTCAGAAATTTCTGCCATAACCTGCGTTAAAGTTTTATTGTGTAAATTTTGTCTAAAAAACAATTGAATAATCGAACTTAACTCTTGCTGAGTCTTCGGACTAGCTTCTTCAAACGCTGTCTTAATATTTTCATCAACTTGAATCGTAATTATTGCCATAGTCCTTAAAACAGTGTTAATAGGAAAACGATTTGTTGTTCTAAGTTGATTGTATCACACTTTCCCCAACTCAAATCCTACTGGAATCGACTCCGCCGCCACAGCGACAAACACCCCATCCTCATCTTCTACGAAGACCCCACATCCCCCGCCGCCCAAGGTTTGAGCCCTACTTTCCTCGATGCCCTTACCCGCTTCGACGGTACAATCTGTCTCATCACCGACACACCTCATCCACCCCTGCAAACCTTCTCCCCCCATGACCCCGATTTACTTCAATCTGTTGTAAATTGGCTCAAAAGAGTTCATTTAGAGTCTTAAAGAAACCGGGTTTTTGGCTACTTCTACGAGGCGCAGCGAATAATTCAAGGGAAAAACCCGGTTTCTGGCCCCGCGAGAAGCAGAGAAACCGGGTTTTTCGCAGATTCTACGAGGTGCGGCGAAGTATTCTCGAAAAAACCCGGTTTCTGGGCACCCCACAAATCTAAGAAACCGGGTTTTTCGCAGTTTCTGGGAGGTGTGGCGAAGTATTTTGGAAAAAACCCGGTTTCTGGGCACTCGTGCGTCCACTATCAAATATACTATTCACTATAATGATTCTTACAAGCTGCGATCGCAATTTCGACCTCTGTAACTTGGTAAACCAAACGATGTTCGTTATCAATGCGCCTGGACCAAAAACCACTTAACTCGTATTTGAGAGGTTCAGGTTTGCCCAATCCTTCAAAGGGCGATCGATCTATATCTTTAATCAATTCTACAATTTTGCGATAAATCTTTTTGTCTAATTTTGCCCATTCATTAAAATCTGCAAAAGCAGAAGATTCAAAAATAATTCTTCTGCTCATTGCAAATCCTGTAGATCCACTTCAACTAAATTTTGTCTGTCTTTAAGATTTTCAATAGCTTTCAACAGTTTGGTTTTATTGACTTCCGATTTCAAAAGATATTCGGTTTCATCGCATTCTGAGACAATTATTTCAATCTCTTTATCTCCAAAAATCGCTTTAATTTGTTCTAAAAAGTTACGATCTAGTTCACTGGCTTTTAAACGATAAACTGTTGACATCGTTTTTACCTATTTTTGATTGAGTTAAAATGATTAATATTGCATTTAAATAGAGTCGTTTGAAGTTGACACTAAGGGCTGGCAAAATTACCAGCCCTTAATTGGTTTTAGCGTTTGACCAACTTCTTAGACACCTTCCGCAAGCGAATTGATTTCGGTGTTACTTCCACCAATTCATCCTGGCCGATGTACTCCAAAGCACGCTCCAAACTCATATCTACAGGTGCTTGCAATTGAGCCAATTCTTCACCGCCAGATGCGCGGTGGTTTGTCAACTGCTTCGACTTGCAAATATTCAGCTCCATGTCGTCGTCTCGGTTGTTTTCTCCGATAATCATCCCTCTGTAAACCTTGGTTCCGGGGGTAATGAAAAATACGCCACGGTCTTCAGCATTTTTCAGTGAATAAGTAGTCGAGGAAGCTGTGGTTCATAATTCCAGCGCCGCGAGTTAAGCGCATAAACTCGCCTCGGAATCCAATCAAACCACGAGCGGGGACTGAAAATTCGATTTGGGTGCGACCGGTGCTGCTGACGTGCATATCTTGCATTTCTGCTTTCCGCTGACCGAGGCGTTCGATACAGCCGCCGACGGCTTCTTCGGGTACGTCTAAGACTAAACATTCAAAGGGTTCGCAAGGACGACCGCCGACTTCGCGGAAGATTACTTGCGGTTGAGATACTTGGAATTCGTATCCTTCGCGACGCATATTTTCGATCAAGATTCCGAGGTGGAGTTCGCCACGGCCGGATACGAGGAATTTGTCGGGAGATTCGGTTTCTTCGACGCGCAAGGCGACGTTGGTTTGGAGTTCTCGCATGAGCCGATCGCGAATTTGACGCGATGTTACCAAACTACCTTCTTGACCGCAGAACGGCGAATCGTTCACAGAGAAAGTCATCTGCAAAGTTGGTTCGTCTACTTTGATTAAAGGTAGCGCTTGCGGGTCGTTGGGACAGGTAATTGTCTCGCCAATATAGGCATCAGCAAAACCGGCAACGGCGACAAGATTACCAGCGGAAGATTCTTGGATATCAATCCGCTTCAGGCCTTCAAAGCCCATCAATTTGCTGATTTTTGATTTGACAAGCGCGCCACTTTCGGTGATCAAGACTGCTTGTTGACCGACTCTGATTGTGCCGTTGTGGATGCGGCCGATGACGATACGACCGACGTATTCTGAGTAATCTAAGGTGGTTACTTGCAGTTGTAGTGGCTTGTTGGGGTCGCCGACGGGGGGTGGTACGTGGTCGAGGATTTCTTCAAAGAGGGGCTTCATATCTACGCCTTCGTCTTCGAGGTGTTTTTTGGCGTAACCGCTTAAGCCGGAACCGAAGAGGTAGGGAAATTCACACTGATCGTCGTCAGCACCTAGTTCTAGGAACAGATCCAATACTTTATCGACGGCTTTGTGGGGGTCGGCTCGATCGCGATCGATCTTATTCACAAAGACGATCGGGCGCAGTCCTTTTTCCAGGGCTTTTTTGAGTACGAAGCGAGTTTGTGGCATCGGGCCTTCGTTGGCGTCTACGATCAGCAAACAACCGTCTACCATGCCGAGAACTCGTTCGACTTCGCCACCGAAGTCGGCGTGTCCGGGGGTATCAACGATGTTGATCAGGGTTTCTTTGTATCGGACGGCGGTATTTTTGGAAAGAATTGTGATGCCACGCTCGCGCTCGATATCATTGGAGTCCATGACGCAATCTGGGATTTCTTCCCCTTCGCGGAAGACCCCGGACTGTCTGAGAAGAGCGTCCACAAGGGTGGTTTTGCCGTGATCGACGTGAGCAATGATCTATTGTAGCGCATTAAGTCAAGGGGCGATCGGGTGGCGGCGATATTGGCGTGCGATCGTCGCTAGAATAAGGGTTAAGGTGCTGTTAGTGCTGTTGAGTTGGTGGAGGTTGCGAAGGTTTGATTTTGGGCGATCGCCTTTATGATGATCTACGAGTAGTTGCGATCGCATTTATGGAAGTACAACAAGCGTGAAATTCGGCGTTATATTACCCCAGACGGTAGAAATCCTTTCGCAGAGTGGCTTAGTTCCCTGCGAGATTTGAATGCGGTAGTTAAAATTGAGCAAAGGCTCGATCGAGTTCGCTTGGGGAATTTAGGAAACAGCAAGTCTGTTGGGGAAGGAGTCTGCGAATTAAAAATTGACTTTGGGCCGGGGTATCGCGTGTACTTCGGACAATTTGGGTCAACAATAGTGCTTGTCCTCTGTGGTGGGGATAAAAGCAGTCAAGAACAAGATATTCGTAAAGCTAAGGAGTATTGGAAAGAATATGAAGAACGCGAAAATGCCAACTAGCGATAGTTACCAGGACTATCTGATTGAAGCGCTTAAGGATAAAATACACGCTGCTGCTTATCTAACGGCGCATTTGGAAGATGATGAGCCTGAAGCCGGTTTGCTCGAACTCGGACTTAGCAATGTATTTGAGGCTCTTGGAGAACCAAATATGTCAGATGAAGAGGCTAAATTGCATCTGGAAAAATTAGATGGTTTGTTGTCACATAATGGAATGGCGACAATTTATGCTTTGGCTAATTGGCTGAATTCTCTGGGATTGAAGTTATCTGTTGCGGTTGCTGAGGGGGAAGGGGAAGAGGAAAGTTCTCTGGCTGGTGCTGAGTTGGTGGAGGTTGTGAAGGTTTGATTTTGGGCGATCGCCCGTATGATGATTTACGAGTAGTTGCGATCGCACTTATGGAAGTACAACAAGCGTGAAATTCAGCGTTACGTCAAGTCAGATGGTCAGATTCCTTTCGATGAGTGGTTTTATGCTCTGCGGGATTCTCAAGCTAAACTCAAGATTAATGTGAGATTGAAGCGAGTCAGTACAGGTAATTTCGGAGACTACCGCCCAGTGGGAGAAGGAGTCTTGGAATTGAAAATTAATTTTGGTCCAGGCTACCGGGTTTATTTTGGACAAGTAGAAACAACTATAGTGCTTCTCCTGTGTGGAGGCGATAAAAGCACTCAGGACGAAGATATTCGTAAAGCAAAGAAATATTGGATTAAATACAGGAGTCAAGACAATGGTTAAAAGTGTACCTTACCATCCATTTCTGATTGAACAGCTCAAAGATTCAGTATATGCAGCGGGCTACCTGACGCTGTTTTTGAATGAGCAAGAAGAGGGAGATTTGGATATTGGTATTTTCCCATCAGCTTTGAAAGATGTATTTGAAGCTCTTGGAGAACCAAATATGTCAGTAGATGAGGCTTCATTGCACTTGGAAAAATTAGATAGTTTGCTGTCACAGAATGGAATGGCGACTATTTATGCTTTAGCTAATTGGCTGAAGGTTTTGGGATTGAAGTTATCTGTTACGGTTGCTGAGGATGAAGGGGAAGAGGAAAGTTCTGTTAGTGCTGTTGAGTTGGTGGAGGTTGCGAAGGTTTGATTTTGGGCGATCGCCCGCAGAGCCCCGATCGGGTAATATAGATTTATGAAGTAGCCACGGCTTGACATGAAACTACCCGATCGCATCACAACCTATAAATACCCGATTAAAAGTCAGGTAGAACTGGAAGCGGAGTTTAATAGCCTTGCAGAAGAATGGCGTGCCCAGACAAGAATGCTGTCATTAGTTACACAAAAGTCAATGAACCCAGCTTATCAGAGAATTATTGGCATGGGACAGCCTATTGTACCCTTGATTTTTCGGGATCTCGAACAAAAACCAGATCATTGGTTTTGGGCGTTGAGAGCAATTACTGGTGATAATCCGGTAAAACCAGAACAGCGTGGCCGAAGGTCACAAATGGCTCAAGCATGGATAGAATGGGGAAAAGAACACGGCTATGAATGGTAGGCTGGAATATCGTAAACTCTTGAGATTTCCTAATTTTTGTTAACCGCAGATGAACGCTGATTAACGCTGATGGAAAACCCTGTTATTGATATCTCTATTTTTAATTTACAGGTTTGCAGTAGCCCGATCGCGCAACTACAAACCCCAAACTACAAAACCCCTTTAGAACTCGGAATCCGGCTGGCGCGCCGTGGATCGATCGCCACAGCCATCCGCAAAGCCCGCGCAAACGCCTTAAACGCCGCTTCCACAATGTGATGGGAATTTCCACCCTGCAACTGTCGAATGTGCAGTGTCATTTGACTGTGGTTCACAATCGCCGAAAAAAACTCTCTCACTAACTCGGTATCGTAAGTACCAATCCGTTGATTGGGAATCTGCAAATTGTAGCTTAAGTGAGGCCGTCCCGAAAAATCTAGCACTACCTCAACCAAAGCTTCATCTAGCGGGGCGATGAAATGTCCGAAACGAGAAATGCCCGATCGATCCCCGACAGCTTTTGCCAAGGTTTGTCCTAACGTAATTCCCACATCCTCGTTCGTGTGATGATCGTCAATGGCTAAATCCCCGATCGCCTGGACATCCAAATCAATCAATCCGTGGGAAGCAATCTGATCCAACATATGGTCTAAAAACGGAATTCCTGTCGCCGCTTTACAAGTTCCCGAACCATCGAGATTGAGGCTAACATTGACATCCGTTTCCAGTGTCGTGCGCTTCACGAAAGCGGCGCGGGCGACTTGAACCGGAGGTGCGGGAGGAATAGAAACGCGATCGATTATTTCCATAAGTTCCAATTTGTCATTCATTGAATAATTGATAGTTAGTTCGTGGGTGGGGGCGGGTTTATTTTAACTGAGATGTTGCACCATTCTCAATTAGCCTTTTATGAACAGGCAAGATGCCTGTTCCACAAGAAAATAGAGTCTTTGTGGAACAGGCATCTTGCCTGTTGCTGACAAGCCTGTTCCACAAGAAAATAGAGTCTTTGTGGAACAGGCATCTTGCCTGTTGCTGACAATGGTGCAAGATCTCAGAGTTACATTCCCATGATTTCGTAACCAGCATCCACATACAAAATCTGACCGGTAATCCCGCTAGCCATACTGCTGCATAGAAAAGTCGCAGCATTTCCTACTTCCTGTTGAGTCACCGTGCGCCGGAGGGGGGCGACTTCCTCAACGTGGTGGATCATGTCCAGAATGCCGCCAACTGCTGACGAAGCCAGAGTCCGAATTGGACCAGAAGAAATCGCATTTACCCGAATATTTGACGGGCCAAGTTCCGCCGCCAGATAGCGAACATTCATTTCCAATGCTGCTTTCGCAATTCCCATCACGTTATAATTGGGAATTACTCGGACACCGCCGAGATAACTCAAAGTGATAATACTGCCACCTTCGGCCATCAGGGGTTTAGCCGCGGCACACAGCCGTATTAGAGAGTAAGCGCTAATATCCAAAGCATTAGAGAATCCTTGGCGCGAAGTGTTGGTGAAGTCTCCCGATAGTTCGTCTTTGCCGGCAAAGGCCAAACAGTGAACCAGAATATCTAACTTGCCCCATTTTTCGGCGATCGCCTCAAAAGTAGACTCAATTTCGCTTTCGTTTTGGACATTGCAGGGCAAATACAGACTGGGATTGAGGGGCTCTACGAGTTCAGCGACTTTGCGCTCGTGCTTGCCTTTCTCGTCCTTCATATAAGTTATGCCGAGGTTTACGCCTGCTTTGTGGAGCTGCTGAGCAATGCCCCAGGCGATCGAGCGATTGTTGGCAATCCCCGTAACAAGAGCATTTTTTCCGGTCAAATCTATCATCGGTAATTTATGTAAAAGCAACTTAGACCGTTCTCGTTGGCTAGATTCGACAACTCCGCCTGTTTAGACACAACTGATTCAGACATAACTGATTCAGACACAATTGAGACACAACTGATATTAATTTTGCTGTGGAGCTACATGGGGGCGGAATTGAGAAAGTTAAGAGAAGGGCTAGATTTAATTATACAGTGTGTGTTTACCTTAACATTAGATAGAAGTAACTGAATCCCCGGATACAGGAGTTTGGGAAGTATATTTACTTAATAATGTTAATCTGCAAGTTAAAGAGCATTGATTAGTAGAAAGGATCAGGTCGTGACCCATGATAGACCGCTAGCAGCCGTGTTTCGCCAAATCAGTGGCGGGGCGTTTCCACCCATTGTGGAAAGCTTTGAACGGGGCAAGACAATTTTTTTCCCTGGAGACCCGGCTGAGCGCGTCTACGTTCTCATTAAAGGTGCTGTAAAGCTCTCCAGGGTGTATGAGGCAGGGGAAGAGATTACAGTTGCCCTTCTCCGGGAAAATAGCGTATTTGGGGTGCTGTCTCTGATTACGGGACATCGCTCTGACAGGTTCTACCACGCGGTAGCCTTTACGCCGGTGGAATTGATCTCGTTGCCGATCGAACAAGTGGAAAAAGCTCTCAAGGAAGATCCAGAATTATCAATGGTGATGCTGCGGGGATTGTCTTCTCGGATTTTGCAAACCGAGATGATGATCGAAACGCTGGCCCACCGAGATATGGGTTCGAGACTGGTTAGCTTTTTGTTGATTCTGTGCCGGGATTTTGGTATGCCCGGTAGTGAAGGGATTACGATTGATTTGAAGCTGTCCCATCAGGCGATCGCAGAGGCGATCGGCTCGACACGGGTAACGGTGACTCGTTTGCTGGGGGATCTCAGACAAGAAAAAATGATCTCGATCCACAAGAAAAAGATCACAGTCCATAACCCGGTGGCTTTAGGCCAGCAATTCACTTAATGCCGAGAGAGTATAGGATTTGGGATTTGGGATTTTAAATTCAATCCAAAATCCCAAACCCCAAATATATAGCGAGCCTAATTGATTTGTGTGATTTTTGTAGGGGCAATCCCCCGTGGTTGCCCTGATCGGTCGGGGGTAGGCACGGGGGCACTACCCCTACATATTGAATTTGTATAAATGATTTAGACGGGGGTAGGCACGGGGGTAGGCACCGGGGGTAGGCACGGGGGCACTACCCCTACTATTGAATTTGTATCAATGATTTAGACGGGCTATGGAATCGGAATGACTGCTGGATACATCCTAGTATTTGTAATTTTAATTTTGGGGGGTGTGATCGCTACTGTCAGCGATCGCCTTGGGACGAAAGTCGGCAAGGCAAGATTGAGTTTGTTCAAACTTCGCCCTCGCGATACTGCTGTTGTGGTGACAGTAATGGCTGGTAGCATTCTATCAGCTATCACTCTTGGTATTCTATTTGCTACTAGCAAGCCGCTGCGAACAGGGGTTTTTAGCATAGATGATATTCAAAAAAGACTGAATAACGCCCGCAGAGAACTCAACCAAGCGACGCAAGAGAAAAATCGAGTTGAAACTGAGTTAGGTCAAGCTAGACACGCTCAAGCCCAAGCTAAAGCCAATTTAGAAGAGATTAATCGTTCTTTGCAAGCAGCTAATGCTGAACAAGCTCAGACGCAAACAAAATTAAACTCCCTGCGAACCCAACTTAATAGCGTGGAAGCTGCTAAGTCTAAAACCGAAAAACAGTTAAGTGAGGTAGAAGCGGCTAAATCCCAGACTGAATCACAATTAATGAGTGTGGAAGCTGCAAAATCTCAGACTGAATCACAATTGAAAATGGTGCAAACGGCGCGGGCGACTACAAAATCTCAGCTCGATCGCACGGAAAGTCAATTGAACACGGTTTCTGCCCAAAAAACGAATCTGGGTTCGGAAATCGCGCAACTACAAGGAGAACGCCAACAGTTGATCGAGCAACGAGAACGGGTGAAAACTCAAATTGCTCAGCGCGATCAGGAAATTGCCAAACGAGAAGGAGAAATTGCCAAGAGGAACAAGGAAATTGTCTCTCGTAATGAACTAATTGCTCAGCGAGATAAGGAAATTGCTCAACGGGTGCAAAATCTTGCCGATCGCGATCGAGCTATAGTCGATCGTGACAAAGTGATTGGGGAGAGGGAAGCACTTTTACAAACATTAGCAGAGCAACAAACTCAGTTAGAAAAGCAACAAGCGATATTGCAACAGCAAATGCAAGTTTTGGAACGAGATTTCCAGGCAATTCGTGAGGGTACTGTTGCCATTAGGCGCGGTCAAATTTTAGCGGCTGGGGTGGTTAGCATTGTCGATCCCGCATTAGCAAGTCGCGCCATTGACAGACTATTGCAAGAAGCCAATAAAACCACTGTTGGACTGATGCAGCCTGGAAATACAAAGATTAAAGAGCAGATTGTTCAAATTACTAATACTGAAATTGAGCAACTAATTAATCAAATTAAAGATGGTCAAGATTATGTAGTCAGAATAGTCGCTGGTGCTAATTACCTGCGGGAAGAAAAGCGAATCAAAGTATTTGCAGAAGCCGAAATCAATCGAGTGGTATTCCGGGCTGGAGATGTGATTGCAGGGGTTTCTGTCGATCCTGTTACCTCGACAGATGAAAAGGTACGACAGCAATTGCAGCAATTAATTGAAGCTTGCCAATTTCGGGCTCGTTTGATTGGCGTTGTGGGCGGTAGAGTCCAAGTTGCGGACAATCGGATTGAAACTTTGGCTGGTTTTGTCGATCGCCTGCAACAATATGATAAACCTTTGGACGTTCAGGCGATCGCCACTGATGTTACATACATCGCCGGCCCGCTGAAAATAGATTTAGTTGCTCTTCAGAATGGAGTCGTGGTTTTTCGGACTGGACAACAACCACCGGGCGGCGGAGATTTGAAAGTTAAACAATAAGTGCGATCGACTTATCGAATTATAGCAAAAATTTTGGGCGATCGAATTACAATTTTGCTTGACATTTTCGCCCCCTTGACATATCATTAAATCATGGGAATCCGTGCCGCCATATATATAGCAATCGTAGGGTGCGTCGCCGCCAAAAATCAAGAAGCACCACCAACAATCTCACAGCGACGCACCATACCCAATTCGTAGGGTGCGTCGCATCGACAATCTGTAAGTTAGATCAAAAATCTCACAGCGACGCACCCATAGGTGTCAACTTAAGCCGAAAGCCCGCCAGGGACTGAAGTCCCTGGCTAATAGCGAAAGTCCTCTAAAGAGGACTAAAGAACTCATTAGTCCTCTTTAGAGGACTTTCGCTTTGAGACAGGGGTTTCAACCCCTGTCGGACTATCGGTTTTACCTGATTGTTGACACCAATGCGACGCACCCTACTACTAATGGATTTACTCGACAAAATAGCACAAAAAAACAGACATTGTGCCAAAATTAATCTTAATCTCCACCCATCCACCTAAAACCTATGATTCCCCCAGGTACAATCCTCCGCAACCGCTACCAAATAATCAAAGAATTGGGGAAAGGGGGTTTTGGCGACACCTACTTAGCTAAGGATTTAGACTTACCCAAAAACCCCCATTGTGTCGTCAAACACCTCCAACCCAAAAATAATACTTTAGCTTTCGCCCGAGGCTTGTTCAATATCGAAGCAGAAGTTTTGAATAATTTAGGCAAGCAATCCCCTCAAATTCCGACTTTGTTTGCTCACATTGAAGAAAATGGCGAATTTTATCTAGTTCAAGAATTCATAGATGGACACGATTTAACAAAAGAGATTATTTTCGGAAAAAAGTTAAGTGAATCCTACGTTATTAGTTTATTACAAAGCATCTTAGAAGTTTTAACAGTTGCTCACGAATACCAACCAAATGCTGTTATTCATCGAGATATTAAACCACCAAATTTAATGCGTCACAAAGATGGTAAAATAATCTTGATTGACTTTGGTGCAGTTAAGGAGATCAATCAATTAATTGTGAATGCTAATGGAAGTGTAACAACAACGGTCGTGATAGGGACTCCCGGCTATATGCCCAGCGAACAAGCTAAAGGGAAACCAAAATTGTGCAGTGATGTCTATGCTGTGGGGATGATTGGGATTCAAGCGTTAACAGGAATTCCGCCGCATAAATTGCCGGAAGATTCAACTACCGGGGAAGTAAGTTGGCGACATTTAGTGCCAAGAGTTGACGCTGAATTAGGGAAGGTTTTGGATAAAATGGTGCGTGACAATTTCAGTAAGCGTTATCAAAATGCACGGGAAGCTTTGCAAGCAATTCTATTTTTATCGTCTAATACTTCCGGGAGTCAAGTACCAACAATTCCTGTGATACCACAACATAGTAGGCACTTAACGACTAAGAAAATACAAACTAACACAACCAGGCGAGGTTTATTGCAATTCGCGGGTTTTGCTGGGGGATCATTTGTAATCTCTGCGCTCATCAGTCAAAGTTTGTTGAACAACAACTCTTCTTCATCTTCACCTTCATCAAATAATGAGCCGCCATCTCCTGAATCATCACCTAAAAAATCATCTCCAAAAACTACAGCCAAAAATCCATCGCCTCAAGCATCCCCAGAACCCATAGCAGAAAGTCCAGCGCCCAAACCATCTCCAAAACCATCACCAGAAACTCCAGCCCCAAAAGCATCGTCAAATTCCCTAAAAACTTTTGATTTTGAAACGGTGACAGTCAACTCAACGGGACAGATTGCTAACCGCAGTCAAGGACAAGCACGGGTTTTTACAGATAATCTCGGTGATGGCATCACTATAGACATGATAGCAATTCCAGGTGGCAGTTTCGTGATGGGTTCCCCCAGTACGGAATCAGGACGAAGTGACAATGAAGGGCAGCAGCGTACTGTTACTGTGGCCCCTTTTTTTATGGGTAAATATGAAGTCACTCAAGCACAATATCAAGCAGTGATGGGAAACAACCCATCTCGTTTCAAAGGTGCGAAACGTCCTGTAGAACAAGTAAGTTGGAATGAGGCTGTGGAATTCTGCCGCAAACTTACTCAAAAAACAGGGAAGAGTTATCGTTTACCATCGGAAGCCGAATGGGAATATGCTTGTCGCGCCGGAACTACAACACCTTTCTATTTTGGTGATACGATTACGCCGGATTTAGTTAATTATGACGGCAATTATCCCTACGGTGCTGCGCCGAAGGGACTTTACCGTCAACAAACAACGGATGTGGGGAGTTTTCCGCCGAATTCCTTTGGTTTATATGATATGCACGGGAATGTTTGGGAATGGTGCAGCGATAAATATCATGGTAATTATAGTGGCGCACCGACTGACGGAAGTTCT
>REAP01000196.1 GCA_004294385.1 Oscillatoriales cyanobacterium
ACGCTCAATCACCAGAAGTATCCTGAGCGGAGTCGAAGGCTCGAAGTGGACATTTCGACTACGCTCAATCACCAGAAGTATCCTGAGCGGAGTCGAAGGACAACCCAACTTACATATTAGTGCGATCGATCCGGCTGAGCACCCGCGTCACCAGCTCTGGCCCCAAAACGGGCTTAGTGATGAAATCATCGGCTCCCGCAGTAAAGGCTTGCTGAAGCGAATCGGCATCGGTGTGGGCAGTTACAACTAAAATCGGCAAATCTCCCCACTGAACATCCTGTCGCACCACTTGACACAATTCCAGCCCGCTAACCTGTGGCATCGATAAATCGAGCAGGATTAAATCGGGGGAAGTTATCAGCAGCATTTCCCAAAATCGTTGGGGTTCGGTTAAAGTTATTACCTCCAACCCCCAAGGTTTGAGCAAGGATGATAAGTGAGCTAAAACCGCCTCGTCGTCATCAACAATTAATACTTTGGCTTGTAACGTTTTAGTTTTGGGTAAGACACGGGATATTGCTCGAAAAATTTCCTCAGTGGTAGCAGGTTTATGCAGAAATTGTTTAGCACCTAACCGCGATACTGCTAATCGATCGGCTAAACTGTCTCGTCCAGTAAATACGATTATAGGCAGATTAGGCGATCGCTCAGTCACTTCTGGCAACAGTGTCAATCCATCTTCTGCTGTTTCTGGAAAGGTTAAATCTAGTAATAGCACATCAGGCATTGACAAAGCAATGCACGATCGGGCGGCTGCAAGATTGGGAGCGATTTTAACTCGCAATCCCCAAGCTTCGGATTCTATTTTTAAGCGCTCTGTCAAGGCGGGATCGTCGTCCACCACTAGCACCCGATGAGATAAAACGGCAGGCGCTGGTGCAGCAGTTGACGTAACTGGTGGTGAAGCTAATTCCTGCTGCAATGCTGTCACTAATTCCGAAAATTGAATAATTTCTTCTGAAGTAAAACAGCGCTCGTTTCTCAGTAAATGCTCGGCCGAGCGTGCCAGTTTCGAGCCTTCGGGATAGCCAAAAGATGCCAGAGAGCCTGCCATTTTATGGGCTTCATTCTTGGCCACCTGCTGTAATTCCGCCTCTAAATTTCCTGCTAACAATCCCGTTTTTGCCTGATCTAATACGGCAACTCGTTGGTTAAATGTTCCCCGAAACCGGTTTAACACTTTGTCTATCGCAGACTGCTCTAACCCGTGAAATTGCTGTTTTCTAGTGCTACTGATGCCCGAATTGTTTGTATGAGACGGGGCTGATGGGGGGGGCGGTTTCAGTCGATAGCCCATGCCGTAAACTGTGTCGATGATTTCTGCGGTTAAGCCGCCTGCTTTGAGTTTTTTGCGGATATCTTTAATGTGAGTGTTAATCGCCCGATCGCTGGGTGCATCCTCAAATCCCCACAGACGATCTAAAATGGCACTGCGGCTAAATATGCGATCGGGATTTCGTAGAAACAATTCCAGTAAATTATATTCTTTGGCTGTCAGTGGAATAACTTGTTGGCCAAACATAATTCGACCAGAATCTAAGTCTAAACAAAGATTTCCCCAAGTCAATGTATTATCGGATGGATTCTTAGTAGAATCAGTGCCAGCAACGGCTTGACTTCGCCGCAATAACGTGCGTATACGAGCCAGTAATACCTCCGTAGCAAAGGGCTTGCTGATATAATCATCGGCACCAGCATCGAAGCCTGCCACTACATCTGCATCTGAATCATTTCCCGTCATTAAGAGGATCGGTTTGCGGTAGCCTTGCGATCGCAATTTCCGACAGAGACTAATGCCATCTAGTTTGGGAATCTGCACATCCAGCAAAATCAGGTCATATTCAACTGCGGTTGCTAATTCTAGCGCAGCTTCTCCATCAAAAGCGCGATCGATCGCATAGTGATTTGCCCCCAACACCTTTGCCAGTGTTGCACTCAGCAATCTATCATCTTCTACTATCAAAATTTTCATCAGAGAAACCAATAATAAATGTCGCTTTTGATATCAAATTTGGTGGCATCGGAATTAATTACCAAACAAAATCAGGACACGGCAATGCCGTTTCCCTACAATTAATCTGGGTAGGGAAACGGCATTGCCGTGTCCTAATAGCTTCACCCAAATAAACTAACCCTCATCCTCCGATTTTACAGGAGGACGCCCAGAAATCACAATAAATCCCACCGATTCCAGAGTCAGGCGCGGATGACGAATTCCCGCTAACACCGCTTGACTTAATACACTTTCTGTGCTAATCTCTTCACCCAAAACCGTCTCTAAAAGTTGCTCAGATTGAGACAATCGATTCAAGCGCAATTGCAATTGATTCACCCGGTTTTCCAGTTGAATTGCAGCACTCAGAGCCGATTTGTCGCACATTTCGACAAAATCCCCTCGCCCGCGCAGCAACTCCTCCGAAGTCACCCGCCCCCGTTGGCAAAAATCATCCCATTCCAACGCATCGACAAAATTGTCAAGAATCACAGTCCGATTTTTCGACAAATTGTAATCTCGATTCGGCCCGCCTTTCCCCTTATAAGGGCGCTGCAAAATCTTCAGAAGTTCCCCATCTTCCACCAACAACATCGACTCATTCCGAGCATCCACAAACACAGTTTCAAAAGCCGGAATAAACAGAGCATCGGCGCGTCTCTGCAAAGCTTTCAAGTTGTAATTTTCGATATTTTGGGCTTGCAAAACTTGCGAAGCAGGCTGCAAATCAGTCTGAATTGAATAATTAAATTGCAACCCAAACCACTCCTTACCTTCCTCAGCATCCCAGGTTTCATCATGTCGCCACAATGCAAAAGCTTGACCCCGATCGTCCCAGCGAATATAAGAGCCAAGAGCATCGATCAATCCCTCACCAATCCGGTAAAGAGCGACATCAGAATTTTGATGAGCAACACGACGATTGTAACTACCATACTGCTGACAATAGGGAATCAATCTCGTTCTCAAATCGTTCGATGGAATCAAGGTTTTCTGGCTAGGTTGATAGCGCATCAACCCAGATATAGTCGGATGTTCAACTTGTTTGAAATTGAGAGCTTGACAAATCCAACCTTCCGTAGCACGCTGCATTTCTTTATGTTTCGCATCGCAATCATCGAGAGATTCAAAATACTGAGATGCCGTTTCATCCAGCAGGTCAATTTCATCAAGAGCCTGTTGTTCGTTAATTTTGATTTTCTCTTGTTCGATTTCAGCTTTGATTGATTTAATTTCGATTGCTAGCCCTTTTGCTCCTTCAGTAAACAACTTTTCTTCAAGTTGAGGAAGTTTTTGCTCAACATAAAACTGAAGACTAGCAATAGACTTGTTGAAGATACCAAATCCATCTTTCAAAACTTGATACCAAGCTTCATGGGGACTATCTGGCAAATCTGGGCCAGCAAACAAACAAAATTGTAATCCCATTTTGCTACCAATGCGATCGACTCTGCCCAATCTTTGTTCTAACTGATTGGGAAACCAGGGTAAATCGAAGTGAATGAACCAATCGGCAAATTGCAGATTCAGCCCTTCTTCGGCGGATCGATCGCAAACTAAGACAAAGCAATTCTGTTCATTTTTAAACCGTCTCAGATTTGACTCTGCATCAGTGGCAGATTTGCTACTTTCATGGCTGGCGATCGCATTTTTACCCAAAATCTTCGCTAAATTATCCGCAATCGCTTTACAAGTTTCCGTAAAACTGGTAAAAATCACAATTTTGGGGAATTTATCACCGGGAAGCGGTCTTTTAATTTGCTGTTGAATTCTGGACAATAAATCGCGAGGTTTGCTGTGATATTCCGACGGAATCTTCAAACTAACGCCTAGGAATCGGATAATGGCGATTCGTAACAAACTCAGTCTGTCAGCTCCTTCCTGGGGCTTTTCGATGGCATTCAGCAAGGATTCTAGGATGGCGCTTTCTCCTGAAAACAGCGCGGTTTGAGTCACAACCCCCATATACTTTGACCCAAATTCGCGATCGAGTTCCGCCGTCGATTTCTTTTGCAAACGAGCTTTGACAATTCGTTCTAAAACATTCAACCAAGTACCAGAAGTGCGGAAAAACAGCAGAAAAATTCTCTGATAGGCGGTCTTTTGCGGAGCGAGAGTACGCCAATTTTCGAGGATTGTGTGAATTTCCGACCACTGTTCGTCATTGAGATCGTACTCGACTTTGGGGATAGCATCGCGATCGAAAATCACATCTTCCACTGCATCGCGCTGGTTGCGAAGCATTCGGCGGTAGAGGCGGTAGGTATCACTGATGTGAGTGCGAATAGTTCGGATCATGCGATCGCACTCTGTAGCTTTTTCAGTTTCCAAACAACTTTCCAACTCATCTGCTAATCCGATTAAATAATCGTCTGTTGCAAAAAGAGTGCGGATTTCAGCAAGTTTTGGTTTCAAAACAACAGGCTTTGCTCCTGACCGGAAATCGAGCAAAACGCGGCCGATTTCTTGACGATTTTGCACCTGTTCTTTGAAGTTTGCCAAATCATCAAGACGGTAAGTTGTAGGGTCTAACAAATGCAGCATTGTCAGAAAATCTTGCTCGTGACCGATCGCAGACATCCCCGATAATAACAGTAAATTCTTGCTTTTGTGAGCCAGAGTTTGGCAAATTTCAAAGCATTGCTTCTGACCCCGATCGCCCGAATTGGCCATTGCCGCCACATGATGGGCTTCATCCACAATCAGAAAATCCAGATTAGCATTGCGACTAACTTGATTGATTTCGCTCAGAGAAACAAGTTGCACTCTGTCAGCAAAATGAGACAAATAGAATTTATTTTCCAACTCATCGCGCCACTGTTCGAGCAAGTATTTCGGAACGAGTACAACAGCGCGGCCGCTTGGTTCATCTAGGAGATATTGGCGGAGAATTGTCCCGGCTTCTACAGTTTTCCCCAATCCAACTTCGTCTGCCAATAAATAGCGTCCAATCGGGTCTTCTAGGACGCGCCGCACGACTTCAACTTGGTGCGGATAGAGGTCTATGTTGGCAGAAATTAAACCTGTCATACCGCGACTGACGGCTCGTTGGCCGATCGCAGATTGCACGAATGCGAGTCGGCGATCGTGAAAATAGGGTGTTTCGTGACCTTTGACTGCTAGGATATCGATCGGATCCGCGATCGGGATATTGCAGCGAACATAAATTTCCGTTTCATCTGCTTGTATACTTTGACTATCCGGCAAGTCAATGTCATACAGCATTTTATCTTCATCCCAGTCATAAATCCGACCAATAATCCAGCGCTCTTGGGTAGTGATCCAGAGGTAGCATCGAGTTTGGCGCTGAAGTCTGGCTTCTTGGAGTAAAGCTAGAGGTATTGTTTTGCTAAGGCGGTTTTTGACTGAGCAAAAATATTCAATTAGGGCTTCGGTGCGGGAGAATTCGACCACTTTTCCGACTCCCAAATCGTTTTTGGGCGATCGGACTAAGGAACCAACATCAATCATAGTTAAAAACCTTTAAACTTTGGCAATTGAGTCTAGATCCCCCTAAATCCCCCTTAAGAAGGGGGACTTTGATAAGAGTCCTGTCCCCCTTATTAAGCGAGACTTTGAGAACAATCTTGTCCCCCCAAATGTAGGGGCGGTGCCCCCGTGCCCGCCCTCTTGGCTAGGGGGGATCTAGACTTCGATACAACAAGAGAGACGGTGAATTTGACGTTAAATTGTCACCAATCGGTAACGAGCAGAAACTCACAACTTAAGAAAACCTAAACCAATAGAGTCTTGGCTTTGGTGAAGATTCAGTCAAAGCGGACGGTGGGGCTCGAACCCACGACGTCCAGCATGGGAAGCTGGCATTCTACCGCTGAATTACGTCCGCGCTTAGTCTTTTTTTACCTTTTAGGAATTGGGGTCAAAATTGACTAGAAAAACATTGTACACCTATTTTCGGATTTTGATCATGGGATTTTGAGTCCTGAACACGGCGCGGTGCCCAAGGAGTGTGAACTGAAGCTGTCAGCAGCCAAAATCCGTTAGTGAGCCCGCGAGTCCGACAGGGGTTAAAACCCAGGGTTGTTTCATTCTCGGGTGCGATCGGCAAAAGTAAAAGCGATCGCGCTATCTGATCAGATTTTTAGCGACCGCT
>REAP01000197.1 GCA_004294385.1 Oscillatoriales cyanobacterium
CAGTTGAAACTGACGGTCGATTTGTCCCAAACCAATACCTATCAACTCAACTAATTCTTCAGTCCTCTTTGAGAGGACTTGCGCTATGAGACAGGGGTTGAGACTTCTGTCGGACTATAAGTTTTACCTTAAGTTGACACCAATGGGCACGGGGCCTTAGTCCCTACGAATTGGGGATGGTGATGCCGGAATGAGGGCACAATGGATAATTTTGGGGGTAGGGACACGGCATTGCCGTCTCCGTATTTCCGTGTCCTGATTACTAACGGTGTAGAATTGTCCAACAGGAATTGTCTGTTACCAGCGTCTCAAGACTCTGAGTTTTCCACTTACCGAATATTCTATGAAAACAGCTAATACCCGCCCATTTTCTTCTGTAGCCGCTCGAACCCTAAAAGTAGTCGGGATTATTTTGATTCTCTCTGCCTTACTTGGCTGCATTATTCAGTCGCTACCGGCAGAAACCTCCGACCTCACCAATCGAGGCTGGCAGTTGGCCGCCATCACTCAGGTAGTTGACCGAGGGATTGTTCCTTTGATGGGTATAGCCTTCGTGATGACAGGCTTTTGGGTGGATAGCAGCACAGGAGTCTCCATCGAGCGGCGCAATGTTTGGCTGGATTTACGATTCTGGGCGCTATTACTTTCCAGTTTGCTAGGGCTAGTTTACGTGTGTCTGGTTCCCCTTCACCTCAATAATACCCGCTTGGAACTCAAGGAAGCCCTGGTTCAAGTCGATAGAGAAGCTGGACAAGCTGAAGGCCAACTTGAGGCACAAATTAAAAGCGATCAATTCAAAGCTCAGGTAGAACAGCTTAAAAGCCAGCGCCGCAGTCAGATAGCAGAGTTACTCCAAGACGATCGAAAAATGGCACAAGCACTCAAGAGTCCAGAAGTCCCCAAGGAACTGAAAGCTGTGCTTCAGGAGTCGAAAAATGACCCGAAAGCTCTAGACAAATTTCTGGAACAGCAAGCCCAACAACTGCCAGACCAGGCTCGGAACGAGATTCGCACCCGGAGACAACAAAAAGAGAAGGAATTGAGAACCCGATCGCGAAATTCTAGTTTACAGACGGGAATCAGCAGTTTATTATTGGCGATCGGTTACATTACTGTTGGTTGGACTGGATTGAGAAGCATGGGAATTCCCCGGTTTGGCCGCCGCAAAGGTTGACCGCCGAACAGCAAGGAGCGCGCTGGTCGAGACATCTCTGAGAAATACTTGATCTGCTTAATTAATGTTCTCAATTTATATTCTGACTTACAACGAAGAGATTGATATCGCCGCTTGCATCGAATCGGCCCTGCTTTGTGACGACATCATTGTGGTTGATTCTTTCAGCAGCGATCGCACCCTTGAGATTGTCCAGAAGTATCCAGTGCAAATGGTGCAGCACCCTTTTGAAACTCACGGGCTCCAGCGGACTTGGATGTTGCAAGAAGTCCCCTGTAAGTACGAATGGGTTTACATCCTCGAATCTGATGAGCGGATGACACCTGCACTGTTTGCTGAATGCGATCGCGCGATCGCCAGTCAAGAATACATCGGCTATTACGTCGCAGAACAAGTAATATTCATGGATCGCTGGATTCGCCACAGCACCCAATATCCCCGCTATCAAATGCGCCTATTTCGCAAAGACCAAGTGTGGTTTAGTGACTACGGCCACACCGAACGCGAAGTTTGCAAAGGGCCAACTCACTTCCTGAAAGAAACCTACCCTCACTATACTTGCAGCAAAGGTCTTTCTCGCTGGATTGAAAAGCACAACCGCTACTCAACGGACGAAGCCGCCGAAACCCTTCGTCAACTAGAAGCGGGTCAAGTAAATTGGTGGGACTTATTTTTTGGATCATCAGAAGTCGAAAGACGCCGCGCATTGAAAGATTTTTCCTTGCGCCTGCCTTTACGACCAGTTATCCGCTTTTTTTATATGTATATTTTATTAGGGGGATTTCTGGACGGTCAAGCAGGATTAGCTTGGTGTACCTTGCAAGCTTTTTATGAATATCTAATCTTGCTTAAAGTTTGGGAAATGAAGCATATGCCACTCCCAGATTTAGACTCTGCGAAAGAAGAGTCTAAATCGGAAGCAGTAACAGTTGATTCACCTAAAGTTTCATCAGAAAAATGGGTCTGAAACCCCGTCCTTTTAGGACGGCTTTACAATTTAATTTGCAATACGCCATGAGTTGTAAGACAAAAACTTACAATCTATCGGCATTGCGTTTTGACACAACCGCTTGCCAGTTTTTAAATCGTGCAAGCTGATTGTTTTTCGGTACGGGTCTTTTTTTGTTGGGAATTCTTGCCAACCGCCAACGTAACAAAATCCGTATTTAGGGTGTTTAACAATTGAACCGCGCTTAAACCCCACACTCAAAGTGCCGCCATAACGGGGGCGAATATGACCTGTGGAATGTTGCAAGCGATGGAGTTGTCTGCGATGAAACTCAAGAGGGATTACTTCTATTAGCTTGGTATTGTCGGGTTGAGTATGCCCGCCCGCGTACCAATTAGCCAATACCCAAGAATCAACGCAGTGAGCCTCAAACTTGTTTGATAGCTTCTGTTTGGATTTTTTAAGTCCAAGTTCTTGACGTAGGTTGTAAGTATCATTGCCAGATTTAATCTCAAGATGGGCAATTTTTATGACCTCAGAGTAAAACCAGTGCTTGCCAACCTCTAAAGGACTAAATGATACATTCCATTTGCGTCCGTTTTTCCAGGTTCGCGCTTTGACATCTTCCACAACAATTGTCGATATTGGAAACATCAACGTTAGCCAGTTAACTATCCTTAACTTCCACTGCCATCTCGCCTTAGTAGATGGGGGTATGCGATTTTTGTTAACCAACCTGTTAGCTCGGTTTTGACGGCACGGCGACCTACGGAACCGCCTCGCACGTCGCATATTCCGCCTGACCTCAACATGGTCTTTTACCCAATCAATTGCATGAGTTTGGATGTTTAAGTAAGTATGCGATTTGGATTTAACGGTAAATCCTTCACGCTTGCTACCCGGATCGATTCCTATCGCAATAGGTTGGCGATCGGTATTAGAAGGTTCTACGTTGAGTCGGACACAAAACACCCCCTTTCTCCAAAATGGTGTTGCCTTACCTGAGCACATCCAACGCTTAGCGCGGCTTGAGGTAGTCGGCATTAACGGTCTATTTTCACTGTCTACAACGGGTACGAACATTTACGGTAAGTCCTATCTCTAGGTGTATATTTCCCTTCGCCACTGGCACATCTGAGCGGTTAAAAACTAGGGAAGCATTCTTAACGTCCGGTGGGATACCACTCCCAGATGGCTCAGTTTGTCTCAAAGACGCAGGCTAGACACTGTTTTAGTCTTGAATCAAGAAGTTGGTGAATCTCCCTCTTTCAAGCCCCACGCCTTTAGGCTGGGGTTAGTGACCGAATATTTAGTTATTAGTTATTAGTTATTGGTTATTGCTCCCTGAGCGTAGTCGAAGGGTCGCATTGGACACTTCGACTACGCTCAGTGGCCAAGCTGTTCCCTGAGCGTAGTCGAAGGGTCAAAGGGCTCAGTGGCCAAGCTGTTCCCTGAGCGTAGTCGAAGGGTCACATTGGACACTTCGACTACGCTCAGTGACCATATAGTCTTGCCGACTTATAACCGTCAACTGTCAACCGTCAACTATCAATTTATCATCAAAACTCTTGAGACTTAGCTGCTGTTTTTGCCCGATCGATCTTTAAGATCAATATACCCAAAGGCGGCAAACACAAGTCGATCGAATAAGCACTATTGTGGAACCACCACTCATCAGTCCACTTACCCCCCAAATTGCCCATATTGCTGCCACCATACTCCCGCGCGTCACTGTTAAACAACTCCGTATAGAAACCCGGTTCCGGCACTCCAACCCGATAGTGAGAGTGCGGCTGCGGCGTAAAATTGCAAACCGTCACCACAAACTCGCTACCATCCTTCGAGCGACGCACAAAAGCCACCACACTGTGTCGATTGTCGCTACAATCAATCCAATCAAACCCTTCCTCAGCAAAATCTTGACTATAAAGTGCCGACTCACTGCGGTACAAATTATTCAAATCCTTAAAAAACAACTTCAACTTTTGGTGAGGCTCAAATTGCAGCAAATCCCACTGCAAATCCCCCCAAACATTCCACTCTTGCCACTGGCCAAACTCCATCCCCATAAACATGGTTTTCTTGCCTGGGTGAGCAAACATAAAAGTAAACAAACAGCGCACATTCGCACACTTTTGCCATTCATCTCCCGGCATTTTCCCAATGATATGAGCCTTACCGTGAACCACCTCATCGTGGGACAGGGCCAGCATAAAATTCTCACTGTGGTTGTACCACATACTGAAAGTTATGTTGTTCTGATGAAACTGGCGGAACCAAGGATCCATGCTGAAATAGTCCAGCATATCGTGCATCCAACCCATGTTCCACTTCAGGTTGAAGCCCAAACCACCTACATAAGTTGGCCAAGAAACCATCGGCCAAGAGGTAGATTCTTCGGCGATGGAAAGTGCACCAGGGAAATAGCTGAAAATTGCATGATTCACCTGTCGCAGAAAATCTGCCGCCTCGATATTTTCGCGACCACCGTATTGGTTTGTCAGCCATTCTCCGGGTTCGCGGCAGTAATCTAAGTACAGCATCGAAGCTACTGCATCCACACGAATTCCGTCAATGTGGTACTTGTCAAACCAGAACAGAGCGTTTGCTACTAAAAAATTCCGCACTTCGTTGCGGCCGTAGTTAAATACTAAGGTTCCCCATTCTTTGTGTTCGCCTTTGCGCGGATCGGCGTGTTCGTACAAGTGAGTTCCGTCGAAGAATGCCAAACCGTGGCCATCTTTGGGGAAATGTCCTGGCACCCAGTCCACCAGTACACCTATGCCTGCGGCGTGACATTGGTCAACAAAATACATGAAATCTTCAGGTTTGCCGTAACGGGAAGTTGGGGCGAAATAGCCCGTCACTTGATAGCCCCAAGAACCGTCGAAGGGATGTTCTGCTACTGGCAGAATTTCGATGTGAGTATATCCCAAATCTTGGACATAAGGAATTAGTCGATCGGCTAATTCTCGATAAGTCAAAAACCGTGCGCCCGGTTTCAATTCTGAAACTGCCACGGAGGGAGCTATGTCACCATTTGGTAACAGGGCAGGTTCGTCAGTAGCGGCGTGTAGCCAGGAACCGATGTGGCATTCGTAAACTGAAATCGGCTGTGCTAGTTGGTCTGTCAGTCGCCGTTTTTCGATCCAAGCGCTGTCGTTCCAAGTATAGGTGTCTAAGTTGGTGACAATTGATGCTGTTTTCGGTCGCACTTCTTGCTGGAAACCGTAGGGATCGGACTTTTCATAGGGATGTCCGTCTTGGTTTTTCACTTCATATTTGTAGTGAGTTCCATCATCGAGTGCCGGAATAAATAATTCCCAGATGCCATTTTGGGATTTCCGCATTTGATGTTTGCGGCCGTCCCAATAGTTGAAATCGCCTAAGACTGAGACGTTGCGGGCATTGGGAGCCCAAACGGCAAAGTACACTCCTGTGATGCCATCTACTTGGGTGATGTGTGCGCCCAGTTTTTCGTAAATTCGGTGGTGATTGCCTTCTGAGAATAGATGTTGGTCGAATTCTGTCAGTTTGGGCGATCGAAAGGCGTAGGGATCGTAGATAAAACGTTCGTGTTCTCCTTCTCTAACTCGCAGTTGGTAGTTAGCTAGTTCTGGAGTTTCGATCGCACATTCAAAAAAATGCGGGTGGTGTACTGACTGCATAGGGTGTTCCGCCCTTGATGCTGGCAAAACCACCGATACCGCATCTGCATTGGGCAGATAGACTCGCACTACCCATGATTTTTTGCCGTTTTGTTCGATCGCGTGGGGGCCAAGCACTTCAAATGGGTCGTGGTGCTGATTTCCCACAATCCGGTCAATCTGTTCAAATGGGACGGTCGCATACATATAACTACTTACCGATACTTTTTTGCTAACGTTTACTAACAAACACATAAGTTAAATCGCTAAACAGCTTTTCAACCAAGGCGTATCAACCAATGCCCGAAGGAAGATCCTCTTTTTGACTTCTCCAGTCCATGAAACAGTCTTTGAAGTGTAAGCTTCGTTGATAGAAGTTAAAGCAACTTTGCCCTCCTCCCAAGCTTTCCACTCTAGATGTTTTTTAAACTGGTAATGACTCAGAGTCAGCATTTGACGAACAGTTTTAGAGCGAATCTTGCGACGTGACTTGCTCACCATCTGAGACGAATCAAAGGATGGAAGTAATATCACGTCAAAATTATCAACTAAAAACTTAGCAGTCTTGTGATGCAACTCTTTGACAAGATGTTGAATCTTAGACTTTAATCTGTCCGCTGCTTT
>REAP01000198.1 GCA_004294385.1 Oscillatoriales cyanobacterium
GCGGTCGCTAAAAATCTGATCAGATAGCGCGATCGCTTTTACTTTTGCCGATCGCACCCGAGAATGAAACAACCCTGGGTTTAAACCCCTGTCTAATAGAAGACAGTCCTCTCAAAGAGGACTAAAGAGTTCTTCAGTCCTCTTTGAGAGGACTTGCGCTTTGTGAGGCTCGGTTTAAACCCCTGCCGGACTATTGGTTCTACCTTAAGTTGACACTCCTTGGGCTCTTGGAGTGTCCCTACGCCAAATCAATTGTAGGGACTAAGGCACGTGCCGTCTCCTAATTTCGGCTAATATTGATTCCGGTGGCATCGAAATTGATATTACCTGGGAAATTTCCTAATTTTTATTATAAATATTGTCAGTATCTAAGGCAAAAACCGATCTAAAGCCGCTTTCAACTCTTCTATTTCTGTATCAATATTGCCTTCCTTAGCGGCTCTGGCAATGCACTGAGTTAAATGTTCGTCTAGAATGATTCTGGCGACGCGATCGAGTGCGCCTCGAACCGCAGCAACTTGTACCAGAACTTCAGGACAGGGACGATTTTCCTGCACCATTGTTTTTATACCCCGGACGTGTCCCTCAATCCGAGACAAGCGATTCACCAGTCGTCGCATGGATTCTTCATCGTGATGGTGGGGGTGAACTGAGTCATCGTCGTGATGATGATGATGGGGATTTGAGGGCAAAGATTTGTTAGTAGAACTATCAGATAGAATCATGAGGCAAAATTTAATAATTAGAATTCAGAATATCTTGAGTTTGTGCAGGGTTCCTGACTTAATTTATTCTAACCTACGCCTCGAACCAAACGTTGTTCCCAAGGCGCTGACAATTTGGCAAAATATATTTGGGAGTTCGTCGTAGCAAATTTACTCCGCGCCAGAACTCCTGCACCTAACTAACTCAGCTAGAATAAAATTCACGCTATGGAAATATTCAAGTTTTTTCGCCCCGCACCCCGAACGGTGGCTCGCCTGTTAAGCCTAATTTTAGCAGTGACGATCGCGCTAAATGCTTGGACAATCAGCCCAGCATCAGCATCAGCGACTGTCCAAAATCCCGAAAAGTTGGCACTCCGGGGTTCAGAACTCTCCGCCACTGTTAGCAACAACAGCTTTGTGACGCTAGCCTGCGATCGCGTCGGGCCAGCAGTTGTCCGAATTGATACCGAGCGTACTGTGAGTCGCAACCTCGATCCAGTAATGGAAGACCCGTTATTTCGGAGATTTTTTGGAGACGAATTCCCTACCCAAAGACCCAGACAAGAACGTTTACGGGGTCAAGGTTCCGGCTTTGTGATCGACAAAAGCGGGACTGTATTAACGAACGCTCACGTAGTGGACAAAGCAGATAGAGTGACTGTCACCTTAAACGATGGCAGTATTTTTCCGGGAGAAGTATTAGGTACGGACGAAGTTACAGATTTAGCTGTTGTCAAAATTAATACTAAGGGTGTTAATTTGCCCGTAGCAGCTTTGGGAGATTCTGATGTGGTGAAAGTTGGAGATTGGGCGATCGCAGTTGGGAACCCCCTAGGATACAACAACACCGTCACCTTGGGAATTATCAGTACCTTGAAGCGATCGAGCGCAGCCGTCGGCATTCCTGACAAACGGCTTGACTTCATTCAAACAGACGCAGCCATAAATCCCGGCAATTCGGGAGGCCCGCTGTTAAACGGTTCAGGAGAAGTGATTGGGATTAACACAGCGATTCGAGCCGACGCAATGGGTATTGGTTTTGCGATTCCGATCAACAAAGCTAAAGCTATTTACGCACAGCTAGTCAAGGGAGAACAAGTCAGCCACCCATTTTTGGGTATTCAGATGATTGATTTGACTCCTGAAATTGCCAAAGAGAATAACGCTGATCCCAATGCTCCTATGATGATACCGGAAGTCAAAGGGGTGTTAGTGATGCGAATTGTGCCAAATACGCCTGCTGAGAAAGCGGGGATTCGCAAGGGGGATGTGATTGTCCAAATTGATGGTGAAGCTGTCACCGCCGCCGAAAAGTTGCAAAATCTGGTGGAAAATAGCAAAATCGGTCAAAGTTTGAAACTGAAATTGCGGCGGGGTTCCGAAACTAAAGAAGTTGCGGTTAAAACAGCTCAATTGAGAGATTTTTAGCTCTAAAAGGGAATGGGGAAATTGTGATTAGCAATTACCAATTTCCCATTCCCCAATCTTACATTTCTTGCATCAACCGCAAATAATTTTGCCGCATCTGCGTCATATTTTCCATCATTTTATTAGCCATATCTTTCTCTACATCGCTCATTTGTTGCCAAAATAAAGCCGATCGCCTAGCCATGATAGCCTCTTGCCATAACATTTCCAAAAGTTGTGCCGCCATTGGATTTTCAGCATCGATAATCCCACATAATTGCTCAAAAGCGCGGGTTGCTTCGGCGTGACTGCTAACATCTTGAGCCATCGTGAGGCATTTCTTGAGTTGTACGATCGGATTTTCAGAAGAGTAAGCCATAATTTGATTCAGATAAGTGACAAAATTTACACTGACATCTTTGAGATTACTTGAATTTCGACACAGCCGAATAGTTCCCAATATACCAACGCCAAGCTAAATCAATTCCGCGATCGCTTTTTTTCGGAGACATCCGAAAACCCTTTGGGAACTGCATCTAGCTGTAAAGCTCTGATTAACACACCGCTAGCAACTCCGTCTGCATCCGTAACGACATTAAAGCAATGATACATCCCGTAGATTAGGTAAACATAACTTTTACCCGCAGGCCCGAACATCACCTGATTCCGAGGAGTGGGGCGTGTGTAAGCGTGACAAGCGGGATCTCCTCGGCCATAGGCTTCCGTTTCCACAATCATTGCTCGAATCGTCTCCCCGTCGGGAAACTGTCGCACCAGCCAGCAACCGAGCAAATCAGGCGCTACCCTAGTAGATGGCCGCGCCAGCCAAAAAGACTCTACAATCTGAGTATTTCCACTCACTGAACAACAGAAGGTAAATTATGGACGTTAAGTTAGTTTTAGCAGTTTTGACAGCAGTTTTCACTGTCTGCTGTCTGTTCTTCGGCACAAAAAACGGATTCTACGACAGCGATAAGTATCACGGTAACGGTTCTGCTCACTAATTTTAGGCTAATGTTAGTTGCTTAAAAAACCGCCGTCTGTTATTCAGACGGCGGTTTTTTTTAATTAACCACAGAGACCACAGAGGACGCAGAGAAAGACCAAAGAGAGAGCAGAAAGATTGAAAAAAAGTTGACAATTGATGATAGGGTAAATTGCTATATTTGCAGCAATTAAGGATTGATTTTGCCATCGGGCATTTTGGTTTCCTGCAATTTAGCATTCTCGAAGTCGGCGCATCCTGGCAGGTTGAAACGCATTGTGGCTCCTCGATCTGTTGCTTTCATGTTGAAACCAACTACTGCATTTTCTGGGTTATTCTTTTCGGGAACAGCACTTACCTTAAAATCCATATTTGATGCTTTTTCATTGGCGTCAAGGTTGAAACTGATGCCGCTACAGCCCAAATCGGCTCCGGTCAAGTTGGCTTTATTTAAGTTAGCATTTTTGAGGTTTGCATTGGCTAATTTTGCTCCAGATAAATTAGCACCTTCGAGGTTCGCGCCCTGCAAGTTAAATCCTTGTAAGTCAAGTCCTTTGAGATTGGCATTGCTGAAATTGCATTCTGGACATTGCTTGGTTTCTAGTAATTGCTTGACCTGGTTTTGTTGAATTGAATCAGGTATATATTTGGCGGCAGTATATATAAGTGCGATCGACAAAGCAGCAGTCAGTAAATTTTTAATTTTCATAATAATAACTCCAAAAAGCTTTCGTAGCTTTCTTTTGCGGTTAATATATTTCTACAGTAGCGCGATCGGTCTATCCAGAATTTTTCCCAAAATTTACCAAGACTATCTTTCTCGGCTTTTAGGGCGTCAATTGAAATCCGGTGAGTATATCAACAAGGCTCCCAAGCTCAGTACGCTTGGCACGGATCTTCCGCCGTCGGATTCCTCAAAACCAATTTTTGGTAAAATCAAAACATTCTACTCGCAACTAAAGCGCTACCGTGGCAAAGTCAACTGAACCCAACAATCCAGAGAATCCGAGCCAACTTGCCCGCACTCCTCTGTATGACTTATCATTAGAACTGAAAGCTCGGATGGTCCCCTTTTCCGGGTGGGAGATGGCAGTGCAGTACAGCGGTTTGGGCCGCGAACATCAAGCCGTGCGATCGCAAGCCGGAATGTTCGACATTTCCCACATGGGAAAATTTGGTTTGAGAGGGAAACAATTAAGAGAAAAATTTCAACCCTTAGTACCCTCCGACTTGAGTCGCTTGCAACCAGGTCAAGCTCAATATACAGTATTGTTAAATGCCAAAGGCTGCATCTTAGACGACATTATTTTCTACTGCCAAGAATCCGATGCTACCACTAGCGAAGAACGTGCAGTAATCATTGTCAACGCCGCCACTCGCATCCGAGATAAAGCTTGGATCGCAGCCCATTTAGAATTAAGCGGTATTAGTTTTACAGACATTTCCGCAGACAAAATTTTAATCGCAATTCAAGGCCCACAAGCTGTCAGTTACCTCCAGCCTTTAGTTGCAGACAACCTCACATCAATTAAAGCATTCGGTCACATAGAAACCAACCTATTGGGACAACCAAGTTTTATTGCTAGAACTGGATATACTGGCGAAGACGGCTTTGAGATCATGGTTGATGCAGAAGTCGGAAAAGAACTGTGGCAAACACTATTAGCTGCTGGCGTTGTCCCTTGCGGTTTGGGTGCCAGAGACACCTTACGTTTAGAAGCTGCAATGGCACTTTACGGTCAAGATATTGATTATAATACCACACCTTTAGAAGCCGGATTAGGTTGGGTTGTTCACCTCGATACCAAAGGCGATTTTATTGGGCGCGAGGTTTTGTCACAGCAGAAAGCAAGTGGAGTTTCAAAGCGGTTGGTAGGGTTAGAAATGGCAGGACGACATATTGCCCGTCACGGCTATCCGGTAATATTTGAAAATGAAAAAGTAGGAGAAGTTACTAGCGGTACATTATCACCGACCTTGAATAAGCCGATCGCACTTGCCTATGTTCCCACAAAATTAGCTAAAATCGGTCAGGAGTTAGAAGTCGAGATTCGCGGCAAAAACTATCCGGCTACAGTGGTCAAAAAACCATTTTATCGATCGCCAAATCGCTTGTAGGGTGCGTCAGCTAAAATCAGCTTCGCCGCCAGTAGAAAAACTGTGACTGACGCACCTTACGAATTTCAGCAAAATTGCACCAAGTTGTAATGTGCGTCATTTAATAAGATTTAATTGATACTTTGTTCATTGCGAGAAAAAACATGGCACTACAATACCCCGATGACTTGAAATACCTAGACACCCACGAATACATCCGACTCGAAGGCGAAATAGCCACCATCGGCATCAGCGCCTTTGCCGTGGATCAACTCGGTGATATTGTATTTCTGGAATTACCAGAAGTTGGCGCAACCCTGGAAAAGGGCGCAACTTTCGGCACAGTCGAGTCAGTGAAAGCAGTTGAAGACTTAAAAGCGCCTGTTACCGGCACCGTCATCGAACGCAATGATGCCATTGTAGAGTCTCCAGAGAATTTAGCCGAAGACCCCTACGCGGAAGGCTGGCTGCTGAAAGTGCGCGTTGACAATCCCAGTGAAGTCGATGAGGCTTTGTCAGTCGAGGAGTATCGCCAAATGGTGGAAGGAGAATAGGGAGATGGGGAATAGGGAAATGGGGAATAGGGAATAGGGCATCGGGCATCGGGCATCGGGCATCATGGCCAGGGTTCGTTGATTCTGCCACAATCCGCCAGGGGTTGAAACCCCTGGCTAATAGCACAAGTCGTCTAAAGACGACTGATATTTATTTATTACAGTTCAAGGTCAAAAGCGGTTTCAACCGCCGACCTGAATCTACAGTCGTCTTTAGACGACTTTAGCTATGAGACAGGGGTTTCAACCCAGGGCTGTTTCATTCTCGAATTTTAGCACAGCTAAAATTCTGAATGAAAAAATTCACATCCTCATCGGAAACTCA
>REAP01000199.1 GCA_004294385.1 Oscillatoriales cyanobacterium
TCGCGGTGGTAAATTTAGAATGTATCGCAGCAACCCTGTCTTACAAGATTATCTATTGGTTAGTTCCACCAGTATCGAAATGGATTTGTATCATAAAAAAGATACAGGTGAATGGCTCATCATTAACTACAAAGAAGGTGATACCATAGAACTAAAAAGCATCAATCTCAGTTTTGCGATCGAACAAATCTATCGCAACCTCGACCTTACTCCAGAAACAACACCTTAAAATTGATAGAGCGATTAAATTAGGAGATTGTTATGATTGCAGCTAGAGAGCAAGAGCGGTACTTTACGCCTGAAGAGTATTTTGCTTGGGAGGAGCAACAATTAGAAAAACATGAGCTAATCGATGGTCGCGTGTATGCGATGAGTGGGGGGACTAGAAATCACAGTGATATAGCGGGAAACATTTTAACGACGATCAAGCCCCATCTGCGGGGTAGTGGTTGTAAAACATACAATTCTGACTGCCGTGTAAATATCCTCAATACTCGCAACTATACCTATCCCGATCTGAGTGTCACTTGCGATCGGCGAGATAATTCTAGCCCTCAATATATTACCTATCCCTGTTTGATTGTTGAGGTTTTATCGGATAGTACCGAGGCTTACGATCGCGGCAAGAAGTTTGAAAAATATCGCCGCAACCCGAATTTGGTTGATTATGTGTTGGTGAGTTCGGATGAGATGGCGATCGATATTTATCACAGAAATGATGCGGGGGATTGGTTGATTCTGAGCTATCGATCGGGCGATCGCGTCGAGCTTAAAAGTATTGGGTTGAGTTTGGCGATCGAGCAATTCTATGAAGAAATTGTTTTCGAGCAGCAATCTTGAATTTATTATTAAGAGGGCGATGTAATAATATTGATGTAGAGTTATAAGAAATCTGTTACCGTTTAAATATTTGTGCAGCATATGCGTCCGAATGTTGACTCTCAGAAGATAGAACGACTGATGCAAGTCTTGGGCAGAGAGGCTCAGGGCTCAGGGTGCATCTATTTTACGGGTGGTGCTAGCGCCCTACTGATTGGATGGCGGAGTTCGACCATTGATATCGATATTCGTCTAGATCCTGAACCCCCAGGCATTTTTGGTGCGATCGCCAAAATCAAACAAGAATTGAATATTAATATCGAACTGGCTTCCCCACAGGATTTCTTACCCACAATTCCGGGGTGGCGCGACAGGAGTATCTTCATTGGCAAATACGGTCAAATCTCGTTTTATCACTATGACTTTATAGCCCAAGCACTCTCCAAAATATCCAGGGGATTCGATCGGGACATTAAAGATGTTCAAGCCATGTACGAACAGAAATTATTTTCCTTAGAAGAACTGCGTAATAGTTTTGAGAGTATTGCACCCGAATTAATCCGATTTCCCTCTCTTAATCCTGATGCGCTCAGAAGCAGAGTTGAGAACTTCATCAAACGTTTTGAAAGTAACATAGAGGATGGACAGTTATGAACTTAAATGAGTTGCCGGGAGCAGAGCTAATTCTACCTGGACTGAACGATCTTCATCATGGTAAAACTAATACAATTGGGTCATTGTTAGTCGCGATCGCGGCAACTCGCCTAGCCGAAGCGGGCTTAGATGTTCCTAAAGATCGTCTGGCCGCAGAGCCAGAATTGACTCTTTATGCCCGCCTTCAAGATGAACGAGATGATGCTTATCCCTACTACAATGCTTTGCTGAATCGCTTGAGTAGCTTTTGCAATGCACTTGAACTTCGTTATATGTGAGAATATGCGATCGATCGGCAGTAACAAAAGGATTTAATTAAAAAAAAAGATGTCGATCGCAGCCGGTGGGCGATCGCTTGTAATTGGATGAAAGCGCGATCGATAAGACTCACCCCAAAATACCTATGAAAACCACGATCGAAATCGATAACTCCCTCATCACTAATGCGCTCCAGGCGACTGGACTCACAGCACAACAAGAAGTTGTCGAACTGGCTCTGAACCTGTTGATCCAAATGAAAAACCAACAGAACCTCCGGGCGCTAAGGGGTAAACTCGCCTGGGACGGCGACCTCGATCGCATGAGAACGGATGCGGAACAATAGGCTTGCTATGAAAAATGTTTGTGTAAATCGTTAGAATAGTAAGTGCCAAAACCAACCAAGGAGAAACCATTGTTAAGCCTAGAAATGGCGATCGAAAAAATCCAACATTTTTCCCCAGAACAACGCAATAAAGTTATTGAATTTATCGAATTTCTAGAATTTCAAGCCAGCCAAACTCAAACGATAGAACAAAAAAACGATGACTCCGATCGAGAACAATCCTTTTTTGAGCTAGCCGGAATCTGGGAACAAAAAAATATCACCCTAGACGACATTCGCAAAGACGCATGGGGTAAGGATACATTCTATGTAGCTTCACAGAAAAATAGTATTACCGAGTGTTTCTTATGAACTACCGAGACCACATCACGATCGAAGCAAATAAACGCGGTGGTAAGCCTTGTGTACGCGGCTTGCGAATTACGGTTTATGAAGTGCTTGAGTACCTGGCTTCCGAGATGACTGAAGCAGAAATTCTCGACGATTTTCCCGATTTGACACGAGAAGATTTAAAAGCTTGTATAGCTTATGCTGCTGACCGTGAGCGTCGGTTTATGACCGCTACGTTATCAGCATGAAATTACTTTTTGATGAAAACTTGTCGCCCAAGTTGCCGAATCGTTTGAGCGATATTTTCCCAAATTCGCTTCACGTTCGAGATCTGGGCATGAAAGCAACGATCGACCCAATAGTTTGGGATTATGCAAAAGACAATGATTTGATGATTGTCTCGAAAGACGCGGATATGCACGACCTGAGCTTAGTATTTGGGAATCCACCGAAAGTTATTTGGCTTCGACTTGGAAACTGTTCGACATCACAAGTTGAAAATTTGCTGCGTCGGGATTTTAAGGCGATCGAATTATTTTATGAAGACGAGAATTTATCGCTGCTTGCTTTATCATAATGTAATCTAAAATATAATAAAAATAGCTTTTTTCGGTATGACGGCTCATATGTTTGAGCCGAAGCGTGCGGCGAACTTGCTGTAGGAAAGGAGATTCTGATGGGGAGTAAGAAGGAGTTGACATACATCGTCAATCTGCGGTATTACACGGCTATACTCAGTATTGTACCGCAACTGCGATATAATTATAAGTTAGGTTGCTTAGATTATCGGTGAGGATGATGCTTCAAACTCTCTCTGAGCAGAAATCATTAAGCAGGTGCAGATGGTGAGATCAAAATAATTAGAGCTGGCGCAACCCATCAAGGTCTTTTAGCGCTTGTGACTGTTCTCGTAACTGAGTTTCGAGACGCTGACACACCAGTTCGCATAAATCAAAAATCATTGGGTCAGTGATTTGATAGTAAACACTGACTCCCTGCGGCTGCCGTTTCACAATGCCTGCTTGGGTCAAAATCTTCAGATGTTTGGAAACGTTGGCTTGTCCCAGACTGGTTTCTTCAATGATTTCAGTAACATTTTTTGCCCCGTCCTTGAGGGCACACAACACTTGCAGCCGACTAAGCTCTGATAAAACTTTGAAATAGTCTGCAATCTGGGTGAGAGCCGAAATCGGGATTTGCGACATAAGCAGGAGTTAACTGATTTCAATTTAAATTTGCTTTTTTCATTATACTACTATATAGTGATATCATCAATAAATATAAGACAAGGGCAAATAGTGATGCTATTTCGTCAACTTTTTGATCGTGAAAGCAGTACCTACACGTATCTGATTGCCGATCGTGCTTCTGCCGAGGCAATACTGGTAGATCCAGTCTTAGAGCAGGTTGAGCGCGATCTCAAGTTGCTAAAGGAATTGGGCTTGACATTGCGCTACTGCCTAGAGACTCATGTTCATGCCGATCACATTACGGGCGCAGCCCAACTGCGATCGCGGACGGGATGTTTGAGTGTGGTGCCAGATCGGGCACAGGTAGAATGCGCCGATCAGTCTATTCGGCACGGTGAGACGCTGCATGTTGGAGAAGTAGAAGTACAGGCGATCGCCACACCAGGACACACCGACAGTCACATGGCATATCTCGTGAATGGAACACACTTGCTAACGGGTGATGCGCTATTGATTCGAGGCTGTGGGCGAACGGATTTTCAAAGCGGCAATGCAGGAATCTTGTTTGATTCAGTCACTCAACGGGTGTTCACCCTGCCAGATGCCACATTGATTTATCCAGCCCATGACTATCGCGGACAGACCGTTTCTTCCGTAGACGAGGAAAAACGCTGGAATCCTCGATTTGTGGGGCGTAGCCGTGATGAATTTAAGCAATTCATGAATGAACTAAATCTGCCCGATCCGCAAAAAATGATGGAGGCATTGCCTGCCAATGAACGATGTGGGCAAACACCCGCAATGTCTGCTAACACCTATTCGATTTAAAGGACAACTATGACGAATAATACTCGGATTCAAGAAATTGATGCTCAAACTTTAAAGCAATGGCTAGACGATCGTGCCGTTACATTAGTGGATGTGCGCGAAACAGCAGAATACGCAACCGAACGGATTCCTGGGGCAAAGCTCCATCCATTATCACAATTCAATCCCGATCGAGTTCAACCGCAGTCAGGACAAAAGCTCGTGCTTTACTGTCAATCAGGCAATCGATCGGCAAAAGCGGCTCAACAATGTCTCGAAGCGGGCTTCGATTCAGTGATTCATGTGCGCGGCGGCATTTCCAGTTGGAAAAATGCTGGCTATAGCGTTGAGAAGAGTCACAATGCCCCAATTAGTCTATTTCGACAGGTGCAAATCGTTGCGGGTTCCTTGGTATTTTTAGGAACAGTTTTAGGTGTGCTAGTCTCACCCAATTTCTTGATTCTCAGTGGATTTGTCGGCGCTGGGCTTGTGTTTGCTGGAGTCACGAACACCTGTGCAATGGGATTGTTACTCGCCAAGTTGCCCTACAACCAACGATCTGGGAATAAGCTATGACTTGGATTATTGGGCATTTTTTCGCAGTTTGCATCGGTATCAGTTTAGGCTTGCTGGGTGGTGGCGGCTCGGTGTTAGCACTGCCCGTTCTGGTTTACGTGATGGGGGTTGCGCCGAAACCAGCGATTGCCATGACCTTAATTATTGTGGGGAGTGTGAGTTTGTTGGGCAGCATTCCCCATGCACGGCGCGGCAATCTGAATCTTAAAATAGCAGGAATTTTTGGCTCGGCAACCATGCTAGGTGCTTATTTGGGTGCCAGGATTGCCACACTTCCAATTATCACGAGTGCCTTCCAGATGATCCTCTTTGGACTTTCAATGTTGGTCGCCGCTGGATTGATGATTTATCGCTCTATTAAGGCAAAACCTGAATCCAGTGAGGATGAGCTAGCATCGATCCAGTACGTCAAACCTGCTTGTAAATATTGCTGGCTATGGCTCATGACCGAAGGAATTGCTGTAGGCGTTTTGACTGGGTTAGTCGGCGTTGGCGGTGGATTTGCGATCGTTCCAGCCTTGGTGCTGTTGGGCAATATCCCAATGCGACAGGCGATCGGAACTTCTCTGTTGATCATTGCGTGTAACTCAGTTGCAGGTTTGCTCGGTTACTTAGGACATGTCTCTTTAGACTGGACGCTGACGGTTTCATTTACTTTTTTGGCTGGGTGCGGAACGGTGATTGGGGCATATCTTGCCCAATTTATTTCAGCTAAACAACTTCAGAAAAGCTTCGGTTACTTTCTTCTAGCCGTTGCCACATTTGTATTAGTACAAAATCGTGACAGCTTGCAGAATCTCAAAAAATCATCCGTTTACCAGCAACCTAACAACCGTGTTGCAGCGGAACGTATCAACTTTCTTCGTTGAGTTGCAAAGGTAGTTTGCGTCCGCTGAACTCAATCGTTATCTCGCAAACGCTGCCTGACTTTGGAGATGATTCGGAAGCTCGATCGAGAATTAAGGATTCCGGCGAAGATTCTCATCAAGCCTTATGAGTAGCACAAACCCCCGCTTAACCACAATAGAACGCCATTCCAACAACAGTAAAGTAAACTGATGAGTTCATTTGAACTCGGAACAGTTAA
>REAP01000200.1 GCA_004294385.1 Oscillatoriales cyanobacterium
AGCGGTCGCTAAAAATCTGATCAGATAGCGCGATCGCTTTTACTTTTGCCGATCGCACCCGAGAATGAAACAACCCTGGGTTTAAACCCCTGTCGGACTATTGGTTCTACCTTAAATTGACACCTATGGGCTCTTGGAGTATCCCTACCTACCCGCCGTAGGGACACGGCAGTGCCGTGTCCTCAGAGATATCGTGTATCCACAGATATCGTGTGCCCACAGATATAATGTGGTTTGTGACATTTATTCATCCGACTTTCATCCGTTACATCCGTTACACTCATCCGTTGCCGAACTTCTTCCTATGGCTCGTTATTCTCGACTACAAAAACTGGGTGCTTATATGCGCCCCCACTGGAAACAGGCATCTTGGGGCGTTTTCTCACTGTTAATTGTCAATGCTGTGGGCGTTTATATTCCCCTGCTGATTCGGAATGCAGTGGACACTCTGCAAGTTGCGCTCAAATTTGACCAAGTTTTGAACTACGTGCTGCTGATTTTGGTACTCGCCTCAATCATGTGGGTGATTCGGATGGTATCGCGGATTTTGCTGTTTGGCGTGGGGCGACTTGTCGAATTTGACCTCAAACAGCAAATATTTAATCATTTATTAACTTTAGAACCGTCTTATTTTGCAGCTAATACAGTAGGAGATTTGATTAACCGCGCTACTTCGGATTTGGACAATATTCGTCGCTTGGTAGGATTTGCGGTGCTGAGTTTGGCGAATACAGCCTTTGCTTATGCTTTGAGTTTGCCGGTGATGCTGGGGATTAATGTGCGGCTGACTTTATTGGCGATCGCGGTTTATCCTTTAATGTTAGTTTTGGTACAGTTATTTAGCGACAAACTTCGCATCCAGCAATTAACAGTCCAAGAAGAACTGTCGGCGATGAGCGATTTGATTCAAGAAGATATGAGCGGCATATCGGTAATTAAAATCTACGCTCAAGAAGAAAACGAACGCCGAGCTTTTGCTGATTGCAACAAAAAATTGCTGAATGCCAATTTAACATTAGCAAAAACCCGCAACTTTATTTTTCCGTTGCTGGGCGGTTTGGCAAGCCTGAGTTTGTTAGTGCTGCTGGCTGCTGGTGGCGGCTCAATTGCTAAGGGCGAAATTAGCGTGGGCGATTTTGTGGCTTTGCTGATTTATGTGGAGCGTTTAGTGTTTCCGACGGCGCTATTGGGTTTCACCATTACAGCTTATCAACGCGGAGAAGTCAGTGTCGATCGCATCGAAGCAATTTTGACTGTCGAACCCAAGATTTATGATAAGGCTGATGCACTGGAAATACCAACTCCAGTCAGAGGTGAGATTGTAGCCCGCAACTTGAACTATAACTATCCGGGCGCAAAAACACCAGCGCTTCACAATGTCAATTTTACCATTAAGCCGGGGGAAACGGTAGCTATCGTTGGTGCGATCGGTTCTGGGAAATCCACTTTAGCTAATGCGCTTCCCAGACTTTTGAACATTGATTCAGGTGAATTATTTGTAGACGGATTAGATATTACTGAGGTAAAATTGACAGAGTTGCGTGGTGCGATCGCCTACGTGCCCCAAGAAAGCTTTCTATTCGGTACTACCATCAAGAATAACATCCGCTACGGCAATCCACTAGCCGAACAACCAGAGATAGAAGCAGCCGGAAAACAAGCACAAATCCACGCAGAAATCCTCAACTTTCCCGATCAATACAAAACAGTAGTCGGTGAGCGCGGAATTACTCTATCCGGCGGACAAAGACAACGAACAGCCCTAGCACGCGCCTTGTTAGTTGACGCTCCCGTGCTAATTTTGGATGACGCTCTTTCCAGCGTTGACAATCAGACTGCTAGCGACATTTTGAAAAACTTAGCAACTGGAACCGATCGCAAAACAGTGATTTTCATCTCCCATCAAATGTCAGCCGCTGCTAGTGCCGATCGCATTTTTGTCATGGAAAAGGGAGAAATTGTGCAGGTGGGAACTCACAGAGAATTAGTAGCACAAACAGGACTTTATCAATATTTGTGGAACCAGCAACAATTAGAGGAATTATTGCATTAATTGGGAATGGGGAATGGGGAATGGGGAATGGGCATTGGGCATTGGACACTGAGCGTAGTCGAAGTGTTAAAGTGTCGAAGTTTGGACACTGAGCGTAGTCGAAGTGTTAAAATGTCGAAGTTTGGACACTTCGACTCCGCTCAGTGATCAGAAGTATCCTAATCATCTTGATAGTTGCTATAGTTAGTACATCTACCCCACTCAAATCATCCCCGAATTATGCTCGCAGAAACCAATGCCACACTGTGGCCAAGCCTAGTTACCGCATCAGCATTATTGCTCTACTTCATTGTCACGATCAACGTCGGCAGAGCTAGATTCAAATACAAAGTTTCTCCCCCACAGGTGACAGGAAATCCAGACTTTGAGCGAGTATTGCGAGTGCAGCAAAACACGTTAGAGCAAATGATTCTCTTTTTGCCATCGCTGTGGTTATTCTCGCAATTTATTAGTCCAATTTGGGCCGCTGGCATCGGTACAGTTTGGATAATTGGACGCATTTTATTTGCTTGGGGTTACTATCAAGCTGCCGAAAAAAGAGCCCTGGGTTTTGGGATTAGTACCTTAGCTACTTTAGCTTTGCTTGGTGGTTCCTTTACTGGAATCATCATGTCACTGCTAAAGCTTTTAAGGTAAATGGGGAATGGGGAATTGGGAATGGGGAATTGGGAATGGGGCATTAGGAATGGGGCATTGGTATCTGAGAGTTGGTAGCCGTTTCTCTCTCTTTCTTCCTTCTTCCTTCTTCCTTCTTCCTTCTTCCTTCTTCCTTCTTCCTTCTTCCTTCTTCCTTCTTCCTTCTTCCTTCTTCCTTCTTCCTTCTTCAATGCCATTTTTAAACCAATTTCAATCAGCAATTCGCAGTTTTAAATCTTTATTAAAACAGCAATTTACGTCTCCAGTTGACACAAGAAATCAAGTAGCACATCCCAAGTCATTTCCGCCGGGTCAAACTGGAATGCGCGGTGTCTGGATACCCAGCACAGACTGCAAAGTTCTCACCTCAAAACAGCGAATTGCAGCCGCAATGGATTTCCTGGCAGATACGGGATTTAATACGGTATTTCCTGTAGTTTGGAACCGAGGTTTTACGGCTTATCCTTCTCAAATTATGCGTGAACAATTTGGGGTAGAAATTGACTCGCGCTATGAAGGCCGAGACCCCTTAGCAGAATTGATTGTTGAAGCAAATAGAGTAGGTTTAAAAGTCATTCCTTGGTTTGAATATGGTTTTGTGAGCTCTTACAATCTGAATGGTGGTCATTTGCTGGCGAAAAAACCAGAATGGGCCGCACGCGATCGCACTGGAAATTTGCTGAAAAAGAATAATTTCGAGTGGATGAACTCTCTAGACTCAGAAGTGCAGGACTTTCTGTTAAGTTTGATACTGGAAGTTGCCAAAAATTATCCAGTGCTAGGCGTTCAAGGAGACGATCGCATTGCGCTACCATGCGAAGGTGGTTATGATGCCAAAACTGTCGAAAACTATCGCCAACAGTGCGGGAGAGAAGCGCCAGCCAATCCCAGAGAGCAACATTGGCTACAGTGGCGCGCTGAGATAATTACTGAGTTTGTGGCTCGATTGTACCGGGAATTGAAAGCGATTAATCCCGATTTGTTGCTATCGATGTCGCCAAGTCCTTATGAATGGGGACTTGTGGAATATTTGCAAGATTCTCAAGCTTGGATTGACAGAAAGTTGGTGGATATGATTCATCCGCAATTCTACCGCCGTGATTTTAACAGTTATCAGCAATTGGTCGATCGACTCGTTGGACAACAATTGAACAGCGAACAATTACAGTGCGTTTCGCCCGGTATCCTGTTGGCGAATCGAGGTAGTTCTTATTCCATAAGTCCCGAACTGTTGTTACAGGTGCTTGATTATAACCGTTCTTGCGGTATTCACGGAGAAGTTTTGTTTTTTTACGAAGCTTTGCGCGATAATAACGACGCTTTAGCTATAATCTTAAAAAATGGTCAGTATTTTTACTGATATGTGATTGTTTAATTTTACCAAGCTTTCTGGATTGGAATACTTGCTCTGAGGTCGATCGCCTGCTATATTTGTAATATCAGGTAATACCAAGTCGTCGGCTGCTGAAACGAAAAATTTCAAGCATTGCGATCGTATTGGTAGTCAAATTCCAAAGCTGAGCGATCGGGTGCATTGTCGAAAAGACAACATCAGCTTTGGGTCACTCTTCCGGCAAAAAGAAAAAGGCAGAAGTCTCTGCTTACGGCGTTTTATGGGAATAAAACACACTGTCTTCATCAAGTCTTTATCTATTTTTACCTGAAGAAGGCTTTTGGGAGTTGAAAAAGAATTTGTTAACAGTCGTCAGACATCTAATTATCCGTTAGACATCCACTGAATTCAAGTTTCTGTTGTTACACAACAGAAATCTCAGATTCTTTCTCGGATGTAGCTATTAGGAAATATAGCAGTCGCCAAGACGCTTTGGTCATTGAGCGTAGTCGAAATGCACTCACAAAGCGGACATTTCGACTACGCTCAATGACCGGAATTATCCTAACGGTTGCATAGCTCCCAAATTCACTGGCCAGAAAAAACAGACGATCAAGCCAGTGAATCGGTTAATTTTTTCACAAATCAGGGCGAATCGGGACCAAAAATACAACCATTAAAGGAGCAGAAAACACCTACTTATCAGCCAGTTGTCAGCAACCCAGAAAATCATAATAGTTCTTTATTTAAGTCGCGCTATTTTACGGAAAAAGTCATGACTGAGAGAACGGATAGCCAAAAATCACCCAGTCAGAAATCCGTAGAAAATTCATTCTCGAAAACCAGCGAAATTTGGCAATCTAAAATAGGCAGTTGGGGAATTCATCAAAAAATTGGTAGCGGATATTTGTTGGCAATAAGCATCGGTTTTTTCGGTTCGATGAGTGGAATGCTAATCGCCGACTACCACCAAGGACAAGGAGTAAAACAACTCAATGATGCTCACGAACAAGCCCAATTGCTAGGCAATTTTAAAGATGCCACCCTGGCTGCACATTTGCAAGGAGCACAGCTAGATTCTTTTGTAGACAATTCAGCCAAATTGCAATTGCAAGAAGAGCTATTGGTTGGGAGTATTACCAAGGCGAAAAACCTCCGAACGCAAATAGAACAATTTGCCGACAGCAAACCCGCTTGGTTGGCAACAAAACCTGAGATACTCAAGGCTTTATTGCAAGATTGCACAGCAGATTTAGAATCCTACGCCGATACTCTCAAGTCTAGCTTGCAGCAAATCCGGCGATCCTCTTCGAGGGATCCGCTAACACTAACGCAATTATCACCACAAGAGATAGAGTCAGCCAGAAAATTGCTCGCCATCGAAAACGGATTAGGTGCACAAAAACTCGATAGTCGCCTTCAGGAATTGAGCAAAATCCTCGACATCGCCCAGCAGCAGGAAAGGCAAGGCGGTGTGGTGATGGAGGACGCGCAAGGCATCCAAAAGGGCATCATTATGATCAGTATGCTGGTATCAGTAGCGGTGGCTGGAATTGTAGCTTGGCGCACCAGTCGCGCGATCGCCAAACCAGTCATCAGCGTCACCCAGGTGGCCGAACAAGTAGCCGCCGAGTCGAATTTTGACTTGCGAGTCCCCGTCACCGCCCAAGGCGAAATCGGCTCTTTGGCGGTCTCTCTCAATCACCTAATCGAGCGAGTTTCCGGGCATACAAAAGAATTACAAAAGGCTAAGGAAGTCGCCGTCGCGGCTAACACTGCTAAAAGTCAGTTTTTAGCAAATATGACCCACGAATTGCGGACGCCTTTAAATGCGATTATCGGCTACAGTCAACTACTTTTAGAAGATGCACGAGATGCAGGGTGCAAGGAGTTTGTACCCGACTTGGACAAGATTGAGAAGGCGGGCACGCACCTGCTATCTTTGGTTAACGATATCCTCGATTTGTCAAAAATTGAAGCGGGGAAAATGAACCTGAAAATAGAGGAGTTTGACATCCAATCGCTGATTGAAAATGTGGCGAGTGCGGCGAAACCGTTGGCAGCGAAAAATGGTAATGTTTTGGAGATTGAGTGCGATCGAACTGCGGGTATTGTGCACACAGATTTGGGGAAATTGCGGCAGGTTTTGATGCACCTGCTGAGTAATGCTGCTAAGTTTACCAAAAACGGCCGGGTGAAAGTGACTGTCAGGCGGATTGCAGGAAGTGGCGAGTTGAATTTAGGGCGATCGGGTGTTGACAATGCGTTAGCGACGAGTGAAACTCATTCTGGGGCGATCGCTTGTCCGCTGCTGAACGTTCAAAAATCAGATTGGATTTGTCTATCTGTTAAGGATACCGGAATTGGAATGTCGGAGGAACAGCAACACAAGTTATTTGAAGCTTTTATGCAAGCCGATTCTTCGGTGTCGCGAGAGTATGGTGGGAGTGGATTGGGGCTGACAATTAGTCGGCACTATTGTCAGATGATGGGCGGCGAGATTTTGGTGGAAAGTCAGGAAGGGAAAGGGTCTATTTTCACTGTACGAATACCGGCGGGAAATGGGTGATTCGACTACGCTCAGCCTACGGATTTTTCCCGCTGGTTGAGCCCTTCGACTACGCTCAGGATAAACTGCGTCGAAACCAGATATTTCGGGCTTCGACCCTTCGACTACGCTCAGCCTACTGATTTTTCCCGGTGGTTGAGCCCTTCGACTACGCTCAGGATAAACTGCGTCGAAACCACATATTTTGGGCTTCGACCCTTCGACTACGCTCAGGGCGACGCTCCGCTCAGCCTACGGATTTTTCCCGGTGGTTGAGCCCTTCGACTACGCTCAGGATAAACTGCGTCGAAACCACACATTTTGGGCTTCGACATATTTTGGGCTTCGACTACGCTCAGCCTACGGATTTTTCCCGGTGGTTGAGCCCTTCGACTACGCTCAGGATAAACTGCGTCGAAACCACACATTTTGGGCTTCGACATATTTCGGGCTTCGACTACGCTCAGCCTACGGATTTTTCCCGGTGGTTGAGCCCTTCGACTACGCTCAGGATAAACTGCGTCGAAACCACACATTTCGGGCTTCGACATATTTTGGGCTTCGACTACGCTAGGATAAACTGCGTCGAAACCAGATATTTTGGGCTTCGACTACGCTCAGCCTACGGATTTTTCCCGCTGGTTGAGCCAAGTCGAAACCACATATTTTGGGCTTCGACATATTTCGGGCTTCGACTACGCTCAGCCTACGGATTTTCTATTGAAATTTCGTCCAAAGATGCGATCGCCACATCGGCCTTTTCCAAATGACTAACCTCCGCTTTCCCCCAACAAATCCCTATACAACCCGCCGCGCCAGCATCTCTACCCATCTGAATATCCCCCGCCGAATCTCCCACCATCAAAGTTGCCGCCGGATCTACTCCCAATCTCTCACAAGCTAACAAAAATAGTCTCGGATCGGGTTTATTTAGTTGAACTGAATCAACACCCATTTCTAACTGAATGTATTCGCTTAATTGGGAACTTTTGACAAAATCTTCCACTGCTTTTGTGGTAGCAGCCGAAAGAATTCCCAGTTTCAAACCCGCGTCTGAGAGACTTTTCAACACTTCCAAACTGCCAACAAATAAAGGAGAAGGTGGACTATTTTTCAACATTTGGTCGGATTCATCAAAAGCACGTTGGGCAATCGCTAAAGATTCTATCCATCCTCTACCTGTTTCGGCGATGTAGCCCGCCGCGACAATTTCATTTTCCTTGCGGCTACCGACTGCCATCAAACCTGTAGGGTCAATTTTGCCAGGTTCGATGCCGAAAGCCATTTGTAATGGCTCTCCAACACCGGGAATTTGAGCATCTACGAGGCGCGATCGCTTCATCCCCAAATGTCTCAAAAATTCTTGAGAATCCTCTAGAGTGCCGTCTTTGTCAAAGATTATGGCTTGAATATTAGAGAAGGTAATACCCCGACATTTAATAGTTACCAAGAATCTGAACTCCTGAATTTATATATATTAGGACACATCATTAAAATCAGGACACAACATTGTTGTGTCCCTACGAAATTAGATTGTACACGATATCTGTAGGGCCACGGCATTGCCCATAGGTGTCAACTTAAGGTAAAACCGATAGTCCGACAGGGAATGAATTCCCTGTCTCAAAGCTAAAGTCCTCTCAAGAGGACTGAAGAGAAGAATTTTAACTCATTAGTCCTCGACCGAGGACTTTAGCTATTAGACAGGGGTTTCAACCCCTGTCTCCAGGGCGGGCTCACAGACGAACTTGGCGGACGAAAAGCTTAATTTGACACCAATAGGCATTGCCGTGTCCGGCACAGAACTACTTTTTCGCAATCAAATCTGCAATAATTAATGCTAGTTGAATTGGCTGAACTGGTTTGGCAATATGCTTGTCAAAACCAGAATCGATCGCCTTTTGCCGCTCTTTATCACTCGCATAGGCAGTCAGGGCAATGGCTATAATCTTGCCACCGGCTTCCGTAGCAAGGGTTTGCACTTGTTCCATCAAAGAATATCCATCTTCTTCTGGCATTCCAATATCAGATATCAACACGTCATATTTGTCAAGGTTTTCAGTCAAAACCGCGATCGCCTCTTTTGCAGATCCAACCGTCAGCACCTCGGCCCCGCAGTCTTCCAGCACAAATTTCAATAACTCACGGGTATCGATATCATCATCTACGCTTAAGATATGCAAGCCTTCAAGGCAGCGGACGGGATCTTTTGAGCTGTTTAGGGGTAGTGTAAATGCTGTTGGCTCTAAATCACTCGGCGGTATCAATTCCTGGGGCATTGAAACTAGCGGCAACCTCATCGTAATCACAGTTCCTTGTCCCTCACCCGGACTTTCGGCTTGCACTGTTCCCCCGTGCAACTCTACTAGATGACGCACGATCGACAAACCTAATCCTAGCCCTTGATTAACCTTGGTGGTGCTAGAATCACCTTGATGGAAACGATCGAATATATACGGCAAAAATTCTGCCAAAATGCCTTTTCCGGTGTCGCTGACTCGAATTTGAGCGTGATTGTCGATCGCCTCTAAGACAATTTCCACTCGTCCACCCGATGGAGTAAACTTAATCGAGTTAGATAGCAGATTCCACAGGACTTGTTGCAATCTATTAGCGTCGCCTAAAACTGTCGCAGAACTCAACTGAGCAACCATTTGGATGTTTTTAACATCCGCTGATAATTGCACCCCTTCGATCGCACTTTGCGCCACTACAACCAGATCGATCGGACTCGTATCGAGATTCAGCTTACCACTGGTAATCCGGGAAATATCCAGAATATCTTCAATTAACTGAGTTTGAGCGATCGCACTCCGCTCAATCACATCTATGCCCCGACTAGCCATTGCTTCATTTAGCTTACCGGAGCGCAGCAATTTTGCCCATCCTAGAATCGGAGTGAGAGGGTTACGGAGCTCGTGGGAGAGATTCGCCAAAAACTCATCTTTGGCACGGTTACTGCTTTCTGCTTGTTGGCGGGCTGACTGTTCTTGCTGCAATAGCTGCGATCGCTCTATTTCAAACTGCTTGCGATCGGTGATATCCTCGATCGACAACAAAATCATTAAAGCTTGGTCTTCTCGTTGCAATTTACAAGCATTCAGCAACATAGTTTTCTGCCCAATCTGCTCAAATACGTGATTTAACTCAAAGTTTTGAAGCTGAACATCACTCACCAAAATATCTTCCAATATCGATCGCAGTTGCGGGATATTCCATTGTCCATTTCCCAATTCAAACAGCGAAATCTTCGATGTGTCTGGGAATAAAACCTGAAATGTGTCATAAAAACATCGATTGGCAGTGTTCACTTGTAAATCAGCATCCAGCACGACTAAAGGCGTTTGAACAGTTTCGACGATGGTTTCAGCATAATTTCGGGCTAACTCTAAGGTTTTGGCACTGCGTTTCAGAGCATCAATATCGATCCAAACCATGATCACACCGTCAATCAGATTTTCCATCGTGCGATAAGGACGAATACGGAGGTTGTACCAATGTCCCGCTATAGTTTTGACTTCTTGTTCTTTCGTTTGGAGAGTATCAATTACCTCCAAAATCATCGCTTCCAAATCTGGAACATCCAGAGTGGAGCGAATATCGCTAAAAGGTCGTCCAATATCTGTAGGAATCAGATTAAAAAGTTGCTGCAACCTTGGTGTAAAGCGTCGAATTTGCAAATCGTTTGCCAGCATCAAAATCGGGATATTGATACTGCCAAGCAAATTTATCAAATCATTATTGACCTGATGTTGTTCACAATTTAGACTGCGAAGTTCCTCATTAGTGGTGATCAGTTCCTCGTTGGTGGCTTGAATCTCTTCTTTCGCAGTTTCTAGTTCCTCGTTAGTGCTTTGCAACTCTTCATTGCTCGATAGGATTTCTTCGTTGGCAACTTTGATGTCTTGATTGAGATTTTCCTGTTCCTGGATTACCGCTTGCAGATGCGCTTGAGCCGATTGTTTTTCTTCGTTAGCGGTGGCAATTGCCTGTCTCAGTTCCATAATCTCGCGATCTAAATCACTAGGCAGATCCAAACTCTCAGAATTGACGGTACTGAGGTTAATCCCAGTGGGTAAAGCCTCTTCAAATAAAACCAAAAAATAGCGTTCTTCGACAGTCGGATGCTGGAACGGAGTCACCTCAACATTGACCAGACTCGATCGATCGCCCGTTTCAATCCTGATCCCTTCTTTTCTCACAACTACGTTCTGCATCAGTGCTTGATAAATTGCAGTGCGAAGTTCGATTAGCAAGCCTTCCCTTGCCATTTTCAGCAAGTTTAAGCTGGGAATTCCTGGTGTCAGTCTCAAGTAAGCATTGGTGTCTCCCCGCACTTGCAGAATGTTCATCTGCTCGTTGACGACCACACCTGCTGGAGCATAGCGATTCAAAATCAGTTGATCTGTGTATCGCTGTAAGTCAAAAGTATCTGGATCACTTTCATTCAGTTGCTGTGATTCATCTACTTTAGCGATGGGATAAGAACTCGTTGTAAATGAAAATATAGGACTATTCGCAGTCAAATTTTTAGTATAAATTTTGCACTTTGCGTGCACTGGCGTAAACAAGTATGAGAATTTTCCGATATTCTCAGAAGTGCCTAACAGGAGAAATCCAGTCGAGTTAAGACTGTAATTAAAAATGGGAATCACTCGTTTTTGCAACGGATCTGCCAAGTAAATCAGCACATTGCGACAGCTAATTAGATCGAGATTGGAAAAAGGCGGGTCGCTACCTAAGTTTTGTCTGGCAAATATACAAAGTTCGCGGACTGTTTTGTTGATTCTATAGCCTCCTGCTTCGAGAATAAAGAAGCGAATACGTCGCTCTGGTGAAACGTCGATCATCTGGTTTTCTAAGTAGAAGCCAGACCTCGCTTTGCCGATTGCCGCTTCGCTAATATCCGTAGCAAAAATCTGGATCTGTGGTAGAGAAGCTCGATCGCTCAAAAACTCTAACAAACAAATGGCGATCGAGTAAACTTCCTCTCCTGTGGAACATCCCGCCACCCAAATCCGTATGGGAATTTTTGCAGATTTATTTTGGGTAATCGTGGGAAAAATCAGCTCTTTTAACTGTTCAAAGGCTTGAGGATCGCGAAAAAAACTGGTGACGTGGATCAGGATTTCTTGATACAGAGCATGGACTTCAGCCGGATAGTCTCGCAGATATTTGGCATAATCTTCCAATCGAGCGAGCTTATACAACAGCATCCGTCGCTGGATTCGTCGATCGACCGTGGCGACTTTGTAGTGGGTGAAGTCAACGCCTGTGGTCGATCGCAGCAGTCCCAAAATAGTTGCCCGGACATCCCTCTGTTCGAGTAATTCTTCAACGGCGATGGTCGATATCGGGCAAGAAAGCAAGGGATTGACACTGAGATTTGCCAATTCCTGAGCAATTTGTTGAGGGGGCAGAACGAAGTCTACATCACCCGTGGCAACTGCGGTATTCGGCATACTATCGAATTTTGCCGAAGCTTCGCATTGAGCAAATGTCACGCCACCGGCTGCTTTGATTGCCTTGATTCCCAGGGAACCATCGCCGTCTCCCCCAGATAATACTACGGCGATCGCCTTGTGTCCGCGATCGACAGCCAAGGACACCAGAAACGCATCTCCCGGCATATATTTCCCATAAACTTTCTCGCGGGGTGTGAGTTTCAGCACCCCTTGCGCGAGCGTCATCTTAGTGTTGGGCGGAATTATATATACCTGATTTGGCTCTACAGTCGTCCCGTCAAGCACTTGACTGACAGGCATTTGCGTCTTGGTGGCGAGGATTTCGCTTAACAAGCTTTTGTAATTGGGATCGAGGTGCTGAATCAGCACAAATGCCATGCCCGTATCGGCAGGTAAGTGGCTCAGAAACTCCGTGAATGCTTCTAGCCCTCCGGCTGAGGCGACAATCCCAACGATGGGAAATGGGGCTTCTACGGTGTTTTGTTCTGCCTCGTCGATCGGTGATGGTGCGATCGAATCGGGTGTGTTTTCCAGATCAGACTGATTAGCAGTCATGGAAATCTCCGGGATATTTCCGCATTCATGGCGGGGAGGATGTCAAGCAGTCAAGTTACATACCACAGTTATTTAGCAGTTGAGACTTAACAACATATTTTCTTAATAATAGCCTACTTCTGAAGCAAAGACTAAGGAATCACAGAGGAGACGGCAATGTTATTTTGGGTAGGGACACTCCAGCGCGCCCATAGGTGTCAACTTAACGTACAACCAATAGTCCGGCAGGGGTTGAAACCCCTGCCTCAAAGCGAAAGTCCTCTCAAGAGGACTCATGAGTTCTTCAGTCCTCTTTTAGAGGACTGTCTTCTATTAGACAGGGGTTTCAACCCAGGGTTGTTTCATTCTCGGGTGCGATCGGCAAAAGTAAAAGCGATCGCGCTATCTGATCAGATTTTTAGCGACCGC
>REAP01000201.1 GCA_004294385.1 Oscillatoriales cyanobacterium
TTGGGGACAGACCGACCTCTACTCGTTGGTGGTGACATCAACAAGCAAGCCGACTGATTGATCCAAGAATCCCTGTGCCTTTAGGCCAGGGAGTGTCAAAAGGGCGCACGATCGCAGCATTTTTCTTCATGGGTGCGATCGTATTGATTGTCGCCTTGTGGGGAGATTATGAAAATATTATTAGTTATTGGTTATTGGCGGTGCCCTGAGCCCTTCGACCCTTCGACTCCGCTCAGGACAGCGCTCCGCTCAGGATAAACTACGTCGAAGGGTTATTGGTTATTTGATAATATTGATCGGCTTCCGACCAATTCATTTTAAGTAACAATTCATCTCCCAATGTCAGCTTGAGACGAGGTTTGATAGGTTCTACACCCAAAGCACGAATAATCTCGCTAGCCACGGCTTTTGCTAATAATGGCGGTACAGAATTTCCGACTTGGCGAAAACCGTGCCATTTGGTGACGTGAAATCTGAACCAGTCAGGATAAGAATGCAATCGGGCTGCTTCTCTGACAGTAATGCACCGAGGTGCGATCGGGTGAATCGGCCGCGGCGAAGTATAAGCGCCCCTAGCCCTGTCTGTTCCGGCCCTGAGAGTGTTGCAAACTCCGTCGGGGTGTAGCTTGTAGAAACGGCTGATCGGGTCTCTTTCGCCGTGTTTGGCCGCACTAAATCTTTCGATACATTCCGGGGAATGCTTGGTGCGTAGACTAGAAGAGAGGATTTTTTGATCGTACTTGCGATCGTAAGAATAATCATCATCAAAGTGATTGATGCCGCGCATTATACTCGCGTAACTACTGCATTTTCCATACTCCGCCATTACCCAATCTCTGTCTAGTAATTCGCTATATTTTTCTATTTCTGGCAAATCTCCAATAGCATCCAAAACTGTCGGTACAACAGGTAAATCAGGATGAATTTTAGGTTTTATTTTGCGCTTGGGAATATGAACTTTGGCATTCATTTTCGGTAGCAAAGTAATTGGTAGAGGATATTTTGGTAATACACAATCAGCCTTACATCCAATCAGAAATAATCTTTTGCGAGATTGCGGAACTCCGTAGTGAGCAGCATTCAGAACTTGATAATTTTCTTCTACTTGATAGCCTGATTCTATAAAAGAAGTAATTAAAGAATTCAGAAGTTCTTGATGTTTGCCTGCTTTGATTCCAGGCACATTTTCCATGACAAAAAACTTGGGTTTCAGTTCCAAAACCAAGCGTTGAAAGTGAAAAATTAGAGAATTTCGGGGGTCGTCTACATCGCGCTTACCCATCAGCGAGAATCCTTGACAGGGGGAACCGCTGATTACTACGTCTATCTCGCGCTTACCAATTTTAGAATTTTTGCGAATTTCCGAGCCTGTAAGCAGTGCGACATCTTTACACAAAATAGAACAACGTGGGAAATTAAACTCGTGGGTAGCGCAGTGAATTGGGTCTATTTCAACAGAGGCAAGTACGTCAAAACCTGCTTGTTCAAAGCCAAGCGTCATGCCGCCGGCACCTGCAAATAAATCAACAGCGATCGGTCGCTTTTTCCGATTGCTTAACATAACCTTCTATAACCAGATTTACTTTAATTTGCTACGTTTAATTTGAGATATTTCATAATTTCTGAAGCAGCGCGATCGCTAGCACCCACCTCTCCCAAATGTTCCCGCATTTCCCGATAACCATCCAAAGTTTGTTGTCGCCGATCGCCATTTTGCACCAATTCCAGTGCGTGAAAAACTATATTTTCCGCAGTCGCCTCGTCTTGTAGTAATTCGGGGACGATCGGCTTCATTTGCACTAAATTAGGCGGAGACATAAAAGGAATCGAAAATTTCAGCAAGTGTTGAGCAATCCAAGCGGTAATCGGACTAACGCGATAGAGCACAACTTGCGGAACATCGAGCAAAGCTAACTCTAAATTAACAGTACCAGATTTTGCGATCGCCAGATCGGAAGCAGCCAAAATTTCCAGAGTTTGATTTTCTAGCAAAGTAGCCCGCAAACCGAAATCTGCAATAGCTGTTTCGATTTGGCTGCGGAAAGCAGATTGGGAGAGAGGAATCCAGAAATGAACTTCCGGCAATTTAGCTTGAATAATTTGAGCAGCCTCAAATATGACAGGCATCAGGTACTTCAATTCTTGGCCTCTAGAGGCAGGAATTAGAGCCACCGACACCTGTTCCGGTGGAATTCCCAAAGTTTTGCGGGCAACTTCGCGACTGGGCGCAGATTGCATTCTATCCACCAAAGGATGACCAACCCAACTAACTTGTGCGCCTTTCTTTTGAAAATATTTAGCTTCTTCGGGGAAAATGGCTAAGATGCGATCGCAAATATCGACAATCAAAGCAGTATTCCGAGGAGAAATCGACCAAACCCATTCTTGAGGAGCAATATACCAAAGCACTGGTATGGAAGACAAATAGCGGCGGATGTAGCTACCAATGCCTAGATTTGGACTCAAGTAATCAATCAATACAACAACATCGGGAGGAAAATCTTTGAGATATTGTTTGGCTTTTTTCTGAACTTTCATAGTTGGCCAAAGATAGGGAAGTGCTTCGACAATTCCCATCGAACCAATACCCAAAGTATTGGCTAAAATAGTAGCGCCAGCTTCCGCCATACGCTGGCCACCCAATGCGACAATTTCTAAGTCTAAACCAATGGCTGCTGCGTGACTTTTTAGGGCGGTAACTAATAAGGCTCCTTGTAAGTCCCCAGAAACCTCACCAGTGCTAATAAAAATTTTCATATTCTGAACTTTAAACAGGTGAGATGTTTGCTAATAACTCAGTAACAGCATCATATTGATCTGGCATATTAGCACAGCGTAGTAGTAATTCTAAGTCTAGATTGGGAAGGAATGTACTCCGGGTAATCTGCTCATAATTTTCACCTCTTAAATTGTAGAGAGATAACTGACTATTTTGCCAAAACCAGACTTCCCGAATCCCCAACCTTTTGTATAATTCTAGAGTATTTATCCCGCCACCTGGTATTATCACTTCGATAGCAATATCTGGGACTGTTTTTTCGGTTTCTATGTCATAGCAATCATCCACCTCTTTTCTACCGCCTAATTCTCTATCGCCTAGAGTCGGCCCGCCCTTACCGTAAAATCGAATGCCATTTGCTCTCATATATGCCTCTAGCAGCATACAGAGAGTTTTCTTAATTATTTCATGTTCGGGGGAGACTGTCATAATTTGCAGTATTCGATCTAGATAGAAAAATTTTACGCCGCTGATATCTTTAAAAGCTGCTTCTATGGCTTCAAATTGCTCCCAGCTGACACCGTAGAACCTAATGCAGCCATCTTGTTCTTTTTCAGGGGATGTAGATTTTGCTAAAGTGTATACATTCATAGGAAAATATTTACCTAATTCATAGACTTATTCTAACTCATTCACTTTTTCCCTGGAATCAAACCGCGTCTGGGTTTGGTGATAGACTCTTGCACAAATGTCCGCAGGTGCTGCAAATGGGGGTTTTTGGGTAATAAATCTAAGTGTTCCAAAGCTTGATTGAGAGTATAGCCCGATCGGTATAAAATCCGAAAAGTCTTCTTTAACAGTTCTAAATCTTCTGCTGTCAAACCAGCCCGTTGGAGACCAATTTTGTTGATCGATCGCACTCGCGAAGGATTCCCCTCGATTAACATATAAGGAGGGACATCGCGATCGATCCTGCTCAATCCGCCCACCATAGACAAACGGCCAATGTGGACAAATTGGTGAACTCCCAAAACACCGCTCAATCGAGCCTGTGACTCTATCTTAACGTGTCCGGCTAAAGCCACGGCATTTGCGATAATTACGCGATCGGCGATCGCACAATTGTGGCCCACATGAACATAAGCCATCAATAGATTATGATTGCCGATTGTCGTGCTTTCCCCCGGTTGGGTAGCCCGATTAATTGTCACATATTCCCGAATCAGATTATCATCGCCAATATTCACCCTAGTTAGAGAACCTTGATACTTTAAATCTTGAGGTTCCAAACCAATAGCCGCACCGGGAAAAATTTGATTACGAGCACCTATTTCTGTTAGCCCATCGATAATTGCATGAGCACCAATCTTAGTTTGTGGCCCGATTTTCACTCTTTCCCCAATTACAGCATAAGCTCCAACTTCTACAGTCGAGTGAAGTTCGGCGCGGGGATGAATCACAGCAGTTGGGTGAATCAAAGTAAGCATTTTTCAGTTTTTTATGGTAATTGGTAATTAGTAATTGGTAATTGGTAATTGGTAATTGGTAATTGGTAATTGGTAATTGGTAATTGGTAATTTCCCATTCCCCATTCCCCATTCCCCATTCCCCATTACCCAATTTAATCTACCATCGAAAACATCAATTCCCCTGAACAAGCTTTTTGTCCATCCACTTCAGCCATCGCCTGCATTTTTGCGAAGCGTCGGCGTTTTACCCAGAGCAATTCTAGAGTCATCAGCAACTGATCGCCCGGTACAACTTGACGGCGGAACTTGACTTGATCAATCCCGGTAAACATCCACAATCCTTGCTCGATGTCAGGTAACTGAGCAAGAACAATACCGCCCACTTGAGCCATCGCTTCCACAATTAATACCCCAGGCATAATCGGTCTTCCTGGAAAATGTCCTTGGAAATGCGGTTCGTTGAAAGTCACATTCTTAATGCCTACAGCCCGCACTCCTGGCACATAATCAATAATCTTATCTACCAGTGCAAAAGGATAGCGGTGAGGCAATAATTTTTGAATTTCTTCCACAGTAAAAGTGGATTTAACTATTGCATAATCCTGACCATTCTCAGTTGGAACAGATTCAGAATTAGCATGATTGGGGGTGTTAACTTCAGTCAGCGTAGACATTGAATCGCGTGTTGGATGGTGAATTGTAACAGGGATATTGATCACAAATTAAGCTTGGGAACTTAGGGCTAAGCCAAGTTGGATGTGCAGATTGTGACTGGCTTTGTAAGCCAAGTAGTGAGCTGTTGGCCAAGTTCCCAGCAGACTGAGGTCGCCTACTAAGTCTAGGATTTTATGGCGCACTGGTTCATTTGCAAATCTCAAGGGCGGGTTGAGCCAGCCAGATCGATCGCAAACTAAGGCGTTATCTAGGCTACCACCTTTGATCAAACCTGCTTGTCGCAATTGGTCAACTTGGCGAGCAAGTCCAAAAGTCCGAGCCGGGGCGATCGCACTAGCAAAACTTTCAGCCTCTGGCGACCAACTGTACCATTGATTGCCGATCGCGGGTTCATCAAAATCAATTCCGTAGCTAAACCGAGTTTCCGCAGCAGGTAAAGCGGCCACAAAAGCATCGCCGTGACGTACCCAAACCGGATTTGCGATCGGCGAAAGTTGCCTGTTTACTGCTGGTGGGTGTACCAATTCCTGGGCGACTAATCCTGTATGGGCGATCGCCTCCACCCAAACCAGGGCAGAACCGTCCAGCAGAGGTACTTCCGAGCCATCAACCTCAATTCGAGCATTATCCACTCCCATGCCCGCCAAAGCCGCCAATAGATGCTCTACAGTGCGAATTTGAGCATCTGCTGTAGCGGAAAGTTCAGTCGAAAGAGCAGTTTGAGATACGGCTTCAACTGTGGCAGGAATAATTGGAGCACCGGGCAAGTCAGTTCTGACAAAATAGCGACCTTCCCCAACGTTGGCGGGCAACACTCGGACGTGAGTCGGTTCGCCGCTGTGCAAACCGATTCCCGATAGTTCAAATTCAGAGGCCAAGGTACTTTGCATTAGTTATTGGAATGGGGAATGGGGAATGGGGAATGGGGAATGGGGCATTGGGCATTCGGATGGGGCATTCTACTTGTTACCAGGCAATCAGGAGACGGCAGTGCCCATTGGTGTCAACTTAAGCTGTCAGCCCGCCAAGTCTGTTAGTGAGCCCGCGAGTCCGACAGGGGTTAAAACCCCTGTCTAATAGCTAAAGTCCT
>REAP01000202.1:0-449 GCA_004294385.1 Oscillatoriales cyanobacterium
TAGCGGTGCTGGTGGGGTGACTGCTGTTGGTAGAAGTATTGTGACTAATTTGATTAAAATGATTCCGGGTGCGGGTACAATTGTCGGTGGTGCTATCTCTGGTGCAACGGCGGCTACTCTCACCCTTGCTCTCGGTTTGGCTTACATTGAAGTGCTGAAAGCTTATATGAAAGCTCAAGTTAATGGGGAACAACTTTCTTTGCAGCAGTTAACAAAGATGTTTGTGGATTTGTATAAGGATTATGCTTCGTCGGGGCGCAAAACTTTGAAGGATGATAATCGAAATCAACCGAAGCCTCCCAATCAAATTGATATTCAGTAAATTTATGATTGGTTATTTTACTTGTAGGGGCGGGTTCACCAACCATATATAACTATCACAAAAAATCTATATAAACCCGCCCCCCACCACGGTAAATATGAAGGTACATGGCGGGTTCACCAACCAT
>REAP01000202.1:461-6315 GCA_004294385.1 Oscillatoriales cyanobacterium
GTAAATATGAAGGTACATGGCGGGTTCACCAACCATATATAACTATCACAAAAAATCTATATAAACCCGCCCCCCACCACGGTAAATATGAAGGTACATTTCGATGTATAACAATGACAAGTAAATTATGATGGTTTGTGGGATTGGGCGGGTTTTCGAGATTGTATGTTTTAGGCTCATATTATTGGTGAACCCGCCCCTACAAAATTTAATATCATACAAGTCTGAATCTAAGAGATGTGTATTTTCGTACAAAACCCAGTTTCTGATCCCCCCATGTGTCCAGGAGTATAAGTTTTGTAAATTTGCACAAAATCTCGAATGGCGGTAAGATATTTATTGCTTTGTTTGCAGATATAACGTAAATTCCGATCGCCCTTAAAACCAATAATCAAAATATGTCCAAGACTTACACCGTAGAATTTCTCCACCAAGGCAGCACCTACACCGTAGAAGTACCCGAAGATAAACAACTTCTGCGCGCCGCCAACGCCGCCGGTATTGAGTTGCCGAGTTCTTGCAATTCCGGGGTTTGTACTACCTGTGCTGCTAAAATTATTGAAGGCCAAGTTGAGCAAACCGATTGTATGGGCATTAGTCCCGATCTGCAAGCGGAAGGTTATGTGTTGCTGTGCGTTGCTTATGCCCGATCGAACTTGAAGATAGAAACCGAAAAAGAAGATATTGTCTACGATCGCCAGTTCGGTAAACCCTAGAATTAAGTTAAAATGGATACAATTACCGATCGCGGTATCACCATTCAGGAATTACGGACAAGCCTATGACTACCCATTTCATTTCCGCAGAAGTCCACCTCCACGATACAGCCGAAGAACTCCACGACGCGATCGAGATTGAACTGCAAAAGCACGGCGAACCCCTGCGCTGGGCTGTCACAGACGTTGATGTCGATCGCCAAAAAGCAGTCGTAGAAGGCTACGTCCTCCTAGAATCCCCCGTAGCACCATCCCCCGCAATAGCGTGATCCTCCCTCCATTCACAGTGGTTTTGATAGTGCCAACAGGCGTTGGAGCGTCCATCGGGGGCTTTGCGGGGGATGCGCTACCTGTTGCTAGGGCGATCGCCCAAATTTCAGATACGCTGATCACTCACCCCAATGTCCTCAACGGCGCTCAACTTTATTGGCCCATACCCAACGCTCTTTATGTCGAAGGCTATGCCCTTGACAAATTTGCACAAGGATGCTGGGGTCTACAACCAGTACATCAAAATCGCATTGGCCTAATTCTCGATTCTGGTATCGAACCAGAATTACAGTTGCGCCACTTGCAAGCCGTTGATGCTTCTAGAGCCACACTAGGTTTGAACATAACTGATTATGTTCAAACCGACGCTCCCCTGAATGTAGAATTGCGAATGTCGGAATCAGGGGCATCTTGGGGGACGATCGCAAATCCCGACAGTTTACTACGCGCCGCCGAAAAATTAATTACTCAAGCAAAAGTCCAGGCGATCGCGGTTGTGGCCAGATTTCCCGACGACATAGGCAGTCTCGCCCTCGAAAACTACCGCCACGGCAAAGGAGTTGACCCTCTGGCTGGCGCAGAAGCAGTGATCAGTCACCTCATCGTCAGAACATTTAAAATCCCCTGTGCTCACGCTCCAGCCCTGTTGCCGTTACCTCTCGATCCGCATCTGTCACCGCGATCGGCTGCTGAAGAAATCGGCTATACTTTCCTATCTTGTGTGCTCGCAGGACTCAGCAAAGCACCGCAGTTTGTCACTTCTACTGTGGGACAGGCATCTTGCCTGTCTGTGGGACAGGCATCTTGCCTGTCGGAGGTATTGGGCGGGCAAGATGCCCACCCCACACAGGTATTGGGCGGGCAAGATGCCCACCCCACACAGGTATTGGGCGGGCAAGATGCCCACCCCACAAGAGAGAACTTTTATGCAAACAGGCGAGATTTCCAGTCCCACGGTTTGTGGGCCGATCGAGTCGATGCTGTAGTCATACCCGCCACAGCCTGCGGTGGTAGTGCTATCCTGAGTTTGAGTGCGCGATCGACAGTACAAATTATCGCAGTGGGCGACAACAAAACCCAGATGCAAGCTTCCCCAGAAAAACTCAGAATCAAAGCTTTGCAGGTAAACTCATATTTAGAGGCGATCGGAGTCTTGGTCGCTTTGCGAGCCGGCATTAGCCCAGCTTCCTTGGGTGCAGACATTTCCCCCCTGCGATGTTTGTCTAACTCAATTAAACAAATCTAAATCTAAAATCTAAAATTGATTAAGTGGCAGAAAAACTTCCCGAAAATCCAGAATTTGAACCCTTGACACGCACCCAAGTTTTAGTAGCAATGGGCGTGACAGCAATCATATTGCTGGTAATAGCCAAATTGTGGCTACAATTTGGATCGGTATCACTTTTGCCAATCAAATTAATCGGAATTGACTTGCTCAAAGGATGTGCCGTAGGACTATCAATTACAGGCGCAAGTGCGATCGTTTATCACCTCTGGCCAGCTTATCGCCGCAGTGCAGACGTTTACTTGGAAGTAGTATTAAAACCCTTATTTTGGCCGGATTTGATTTGGTTGGGATTATTGCCTGGACTTAGCGAAGAATTGCTATTTCGAGGTGTGATGATGTCTGCTTTAGGATTAAATGCTACAGGTTTAATTTTATCCAGTTTTTGCTTTGGCATTTTGCACCTAGGAGGAATCGATCAGTGGCCCTATGCTATTTGGGCAACGGCTGTGGGATTGTTGTTAGGTTATAGTTTCTTAGATACTGGGAATTTGTTAGTGCCAATTATCGCTCATATCTGTACAAATTTGATTTCTAGCTGTGTTTGGAAATGGGAAAACACTAGCCCAAATCGATTTTAGGTTCCAGAATTGGAGAATCCGAAAATTGAGTTCATGCCAAATCTGGTGCATCGGTATTGTTCAAACAGTGAACCCTTCGACTCCGCTCAGGGCACCGCAGTTAACAGTTAACTTCATTCCGGTGCAATCGGAATTGATATGATATTACATCCGTTACATCCGTTACATCCGTTACAGAATCCGTTGCCGAACTTCCCTCTTAACGACTAGGCCCGCGAGCATTTAGCCGATCGAAAACGTATCGAGAAATTGCCGGAAATATAGTTTCATCCTTCACATAAGCCGGATTATCAGCAAACACTACTAAGATATAAATCGCTTTATCATCTAAAGTTCTGATAAATGCCACTTCGGTTCGGGATTTGGAAGTATAGCCCACTTTAGAACCAAAATAAATATTAGTTGGTAAAGATTCGCCCAGAAATCCTTGTATCGAGTTGCTAGGGTCATTTTTCCAGGCTTTGGGATCTAAGTCTCTAGTCAGCAAATAGGCCATTTTTCGACTGGCGATGCTAGAAACAGCTTGTCTAGTATAAATTTCATACATTAATCTGGCTGCTTGATCGGTAGTTACTTGATTGCGAATTGGCTGGGAAGGATCGCCCCGTAACTGCAAGTCTCGACCGATTGGCTGTTCTTGTCTTAAATAATATATGGGATAATTTTTGGTGGTTATCTTAATGTTATTGTACCCGGCTGACTGAAAAAACGTGTTAATTTGATTGCGTTTTTTTATCCATGTTTGTAACTCTTCTCCTACCAGTTGTCCCCCGGATTGTGTATCTGTAATTTTGTCTAAAATCCGGCTGGCTGCATCGTTGTTAGAGATACGGATCATTTGTTCTAAATCAGATGTAAAGGCAGATTCTTTTTGTGTAATTATGCCTTTTTCTAAAGCTGAGTAAAAACCCGCCATCCAAAATAATTTGGCAACACTAGCGGGAAATCTGAGGGTTTGATTTTGATATCCGGCGGAGGTGTGGGCTTGGGAATTGCTGACATCCAGTAAACTAATTGATAGCGGTTCTATGGGTAGTCCTTTGGTGGCGGCAATCTTCGCTGCTTCATCAACAATAACTTGCAATTCTTGAGAGTAAACTGGATTGGGAGCTGTTTTGATATTGTAGGTGAAAGTGGGATCGGAACTGGAGTCTACTACATTTTCTGGTGTGGGAATTGTCAGCGGGGATATCGCTTCTTGAGTTGAGATGATTGGCGGTTCTGGGGGACGGCGAGATCTCAATGGTAGTGTGATGATCCAACCGATCGCGATCGCACCTAAAATCAAGTACAGGATATTGCGGTATTTTAACCGAGCAAATGGCTTCCTGACTCGGCGACGGGACTTAACTGGAACCTCGTTGATTGGACGTCGTGAGTTGGTTAGGCGTCTAGGTAGGGCTGTTTTCTTCTGAGGAAACCCAGGCTTTTGTCGGGGTTGTCTCCGCGTATCTACCGCTTCCCGCCAACGATTTGTTAGGTATTTCAGCGATTGGGAAAACCACAGGGAGATGTCTCCTACAGAGAATGAAACAGCCCTGGGGCGTCTGGGGGGAATTTGGCGGCGTCGGCGGTCTACTTGCATTACAGTGGTGTGTTATCAAACTCGCAGGATCAGTTTATAATGGGGCGGCGTCTAAATGACAATTTTGTCGATCGACTCAGTTTTTGCCCATTCTAAATATTTTATGGGCTGATTTATACTTCTGATAATTGTAAAAATCTCAGAATAGCACTCCGTTGCAGCAACATTCATTTAAAAATATGAGAAATTTTTGGGGGCTGGCTGTTTTGGGATTAATAATGGTTGGCGTTAGTAATTCTTTGATACCTTCTGTTTCAGTATTTCAGCCTCAATCTGCGACTGCGGAAGCTATTGTCGATCAACAAACCGGAATCAGACAACTTGATTCAAATCATATTACTACAGAAACTGCTGCACTTCCTGAAGACATAGCACGTTTTGAACGGGTTGTAAAGTATGCAAAACAACAAAATTTGCCCGATCGCCCAATCGGAGAAATTGTACAGGCGATCGGCGATTATTTCCTGGGTAAACCCTATGCTGAGGGCTTGTTGGATAAATTGGGCACAGAAAAATTACTCATAACTTTAGATAAATTTGATTGTGTTTTATTTGTCGAAACTGTACTTGCGATCGCACGGGGTGTCGCTGTCCAAGATTACGATTATCAAAATTTTGCAAATCGGATTGAATCACAGCGCTATTTAAATGGTAAAATGAACGGTTATTGTAGTCGCTTGCACTATTTTTCAGAATGGATTAATGACAATCAAAAACGGCAGACTGTAGAAAATATCACGGCAAAATTGGGCGGAATACCAATGAATAAAAAGCTCAATTTTATGAGTCAACACCGCAGTAGTTATCCGCAAATGTCCAAGGATGAAACAACTTATCAGTGCATCGTCAATACCGAAGCCGATTTAGCAAAATCTACAGTTAATTACATACCAGAAAATCAGATTAAAAGTATTTATTCTCAGTTACAACCAGGAGATATTGTGGCTGTAGCTACGGCTGTCAAAGGATTGGATGTCACCCACACTGGCTTGGTTTATCGGAATCGCGACGGGAATATTGGTTTAATTCATGCTTCCCCCGCAGGACAAGTTACGGTGGCTTACGACTTACACAGATATATTAGCAGAGTTGAAAGTGCGATCGGAATAGTGGTAGCTAGGGCGATCGATCCGCGACCAAAATAATCTTTGATCTGAATTCCGGTAACACCGGAATGATATAGAGGAGACGGCAATGCCCAAGGAGTGTCAACTTAAGGTACAACCAATAGTCCGGCAAGGGTTGAAACCCCTGCCTCAAAGCTAAAGTCCTCTCAAGAGGACTCATGAGTTCTTCAGTCCTCTTAAGAGGACTTTTGCTATTAGACAGGGGTTTAAACCCAGGGTTGTTTCATTCTCGGGTGCGATCGGCAAAAGTAAAAGCGATCGCGCTATCTGATCAGATTTTTAGCGACCGC
>REAP01000203.1 GCA_004294385.1 Oscillatoriales cyanobacterium
GACTTTGGCTATGAGACAGGGGTTTTAACCCCTGTCGGACTCGCGGGATGACTAACAGACACGGGGCGGGCTTTCAGGCTTAAGTTGACACCTATGGGCACGGGGCCTTAGTCCCTACGAGGATATTGATAGAGGGACACGGCAGTGCCTTAGTCCCTACGAGGATATTGATAGTACCTAGAAACCTGGAATACGCTGTAACAGTCCTGGAGGCAAAAACCCGGTTTCTTAACGTAATTTGGTCATCTTAGGTTGACAATGGCGAGAAACCGGGTTTTTTTAGGTTGATAGTGCGTCCAGGACTGTTGAAATGTGGAAACATCCTGCGCGATCGGTGGCAAATTGTCTTAAGATTATCGTAAGAATTGAACTTGTCAAAAATTCACTGCCCAGAAACCACAAATAATTAGGAGGAACATCTATGGCGCTTGTACCTATGAGACTGCTGCTTGACCACGCGGCAGAAAATGGTTACGGCCTACCGGCTTACAACGTTAATAACATGGAGCAAATCCAAGCCATCATGCGCGCTGCTGACGAAACCAACAGCCCCGTGATCTTGCAAGCTTCTCGCGGCGCTCGCACCTACGCTGGGGAAAATTTCTTGCGCCACTTGATTTTGGCTGCTGTTGAAACCTATCCTCACATCCCCATTTCGATGCACCAAGACCACGGTAATGCCCCTGGTACTTGCTATTCCGCCATGCGCCAAGGTTTCACCAGCGTGATGATGGACGGTTCTCTGGAAGGAGATGCTAAAACTCCTGCTAGCTACGAGTACAACGTCCAAGTTACTCGCGATGTTGTGAATGTTGCTCATTCGATCGGCGTTAGCGTCGAAGGCGAATTGGGTTGCTTGGGTTCTTTGGAAACAGGAATGGGTGAAGCTGAAGATGGCCACGGCTTTGAAGGTGCTTTGTCTCACGATCAGTTGTTGACTGATCCTGAGCAAGCTGTTGATTTCGTTGAGCAAACTGGCGTTGATGCTCTAGCAGTCGCGATCGGCACTTCTCACGGCGCTTACAAGTTTACTCGCAAGCCGACTGGCGAAATTTTGGCAATCAGCCGCATTGAAGAAATTCACCGCCGCTTGCCAAATACTCACTTGGTAATGCACGGTTCTTCTTCTGTGCCCCAAGAATTGCTGGAAATCATCAACAGCAACGGTGGCAAAATCCGCGAAACCTACGGTGTACCTGTGGAAGAAATCCAAAAGGGCATTAAGTGCGGTGTTCGCAAGATCAATATCGATACTGACAACCGTTTGGCAATTACTGCTGCGGTACGTCAAGCTTTGTTTGCGAAGCCTGATGAGTTTGATCCCCGTCACTTCTTGAAGCCTTCGATCAAGTTTATGCAAAAAGTTTGTAGCGATCGCTATCAATCTTTTGGCGCAGCGGGTCATGGTACAAAGATCAAGCAAATGTCTTTGGATGATTTTGCAGCTAAGTATGCTAAGGGCGAATTGAGCTCTACTGCTAAGAAGGCTGTAACTGTTTAATCAAACTGCCGCCTGTCCTCATCTATAAAAATTTTAGGTAGGGATGGGCGGCTCCAAAATTTCTCAGAAAACAGAATGCAAATTATTTTAGAAGTCTCCGATCGCCTCGGCGAACAATTACAAGAATTTGGCGATCGCCTACCGGAAGTTCTCGTTAGCGTAGCCCTCGTAGAGGATCGCGCACTTCGGGAACTCACCGCCACAGAAACTATCTCCTATCAAGACGATCGCCAAATTCTTGAAATACTAGCTAGTCAACCGAGCCATGAAGTAATCCTGGCAATTCGCCCCACGCCTGCATTGCAAGCCCGAATGAGCGAACTGCTCGATCGCAACAAATCCGGTAATCTTTCGCGCTCAGAAGAAGTGGAACTCGATCGCTATTTGCTCTTGGAACATTGGGTACGTTTAGCCAAAGCTCACGCCTACAAAATTAGCGAACTTGAGTCCTGCCAATCAAAATAATTAACATTTATTAAAATTTTATAAAACTTAGTTATACTTAATAATAGATGTTGGTTGGGGAACTTTTTTGTAAATCACCCGATCGGACGAGTCTCAAAGACGATGCCAAGCATCCGTAAAAATTTTACCATGAAGGTAATCCTGAGATTTAATTAGGTGAGTCGGTATGATCGTTAGCCGCTAGGTAAAACCTACCCAGAGTTAAACATTTACTGACAACTCTACCGAGCGTGCAGACTCAGCTATTTCGGTAGCTACGATTTTTGAGTCATAACACCAACAAATGAACGCCAGTTTGTTGCTCTGTTGATTGTCATTAAGCCACGGATTAACGGTTTATAAATCCGCGTGTGGCAGTCACTCGCAAGCTCTTAAATCATTGTCGAGGCAAACATTACTGAGAAATCAGGCTGACAGAATATGTCAAACTACGTCTTTCTAATTGACAGCAACCAAACACCGCTAAATCCAGTACATCCAAAACAAGCTAGAAAGTTGTTGGATGCAGGTACTGCATCAGTGTTTCGGCGATATCCGTTCACTTTAATACTCAAACGAGTTATTGATAATCCCAACGTTTATCCTCTGACACTTAAAATTGACCCAGGCTCAAAGTTTACTGGTATTGCGCTGGTAACCAACCAAGGGAATGTCATTTGGGGGATGGAATTGCAACATAGAGGTCAACAAATCAAAAACGCGCTCTTAGCACGTAAAGCAGTGCGTAGAGGACGGAGGAATCGCAATACTCGTTATCGTCTTGCTCGATTCCTGAACCGCAAGCGTCCAAATGGTTGGTTAGCACCATCTTTGAAGCATCGCATTTTGACAACCCAAACCTGGGTCAAACGAATTCAAAAATTTGCTTCAATTGGTTCAATTGTTCAAGAACTGGTTAAGTTTGACACCCAAGTAATCCAAAATCCCGAAATCTCTGGGATTGAATACCAGCAAGGAACTTTGAAAGGTTACGAATGTCGCCAATACTTATTGGAGAAATGGAATCGTCAATGCGCTTACTGTGGCGTCCAGGATGTTCGGCTCGAAATTGAACATATCCAACCGAAGTCCAAAGGTGGTTCAGACCGTATATCCAATCTGTGCTTGGCTTGTCACAAGTGCAATCAACGCAAGGGAAATAAAGATATCAAAGACTTTCTAAAAGGTAAGTCAGAGCTGTTGAACCGCGTTTTGAAACAAGCCAAAACTCCCTTAAAGGATGCGGCATCAGTTAACTCAACTCGGTGGGCTTTGTTCAATACTTTGAAGTCTTTTGGGTTGCCCCTTAGCACTGGAACTGGCGGTCAAACAAAGTTCAATCGGATGCAATTTGGCTTACCAAAAGCACACTGGATTGACGCTGCCTGCGTCGGCTCTGTTCAAACCATTAAACTTATTACTACCAGGATTCTCAAAGTAAAAGCAAGGGGTTTCGGTGGTAGACAACGATGTCAGACAGATAAGTTTGGCTATCCACAAAAACATCGCCCATTACGCCCAATTCTGGGATTCTCTACAGGCGATATTGTTCGCGCTGATGTACCAAAAGGTAAATATGCTGGAACCTTTACTGCAAGAGTTTGTCCAATGTCGCACGGTTACGGCGAGTTTGTTATCGATAACAAACGGAGGTCAATCAAATTGGAATACTTAACACCCGTTCATCAAAAGGACGGATATGACTACCCTTAATACCTACCCAAACAGTCAGGAATATACAGATATGTCTAACAATTATGTTACAGTTTCTCACCCTAAAAAAGAAACTCCTCAGATCAAGGTGGAAGATACTAAAAGCACAGACACCAAGGCCGCAGAGACCAAAATTACAGATACTAAAACCGCTCAAAAGCAGTCCCCGAAGAAACCTGCGCCGAAGTCGAAGCGGTGGGCGATCGCGCTAGTTGCAGCCGGGTTGATAGCTGTACCGACCACCATGTATATAGTCAAGAGTAAATCGCAGCCGAAAGTAGATGCGATCGCCACTATGACTGTGCCCGTGGAAGCACAAAACCTCACCGTGCGGATCACATCTAGTGGCACGGTACAACCCGTACAGCGCGTGAATCTCAGCCCGAAAGGTTCCGGGCGGATTGCAGAGTTATTTGTCGAACAGGGCGATAAAGTCGAAGCTGGACAAATTATTGCTCGCATGGAAAGCCGGGACGTCGAAGCCCAACTCGCTCAAGCCATAGCCCGCGAGGCTAGCGTTCGAGCTAAACTTGCCAAAATTCAAGCCGGGAATCGATCGGAAGACATCGCCTCCGCCCAAGCTCGTTTAGATCAAGCCCAAGCCAGTCTCGCCCAACTCCAAGCCGGGAGTCGCGTTGAAGAAGTTGCAGGAGCCAGAGCCCGCTTGCAGCAAACTCAAGCCGGGTTGCAGAAACTGCGTACTGGTAGTCGCGTGGAAGAAGTCAGCCAAGGACAAGCTAAATTAGCGCAAGCTCAGGCTCGTTTAGCAGATGCTCAAACGGGTAGTTCAAAACAAGAAATTGCCCAAGCACAAAGCCAAATTGATTCCAGTAAAGCTCAAGCTGAACTAACAGCTAAACGGGTGGAACGGAATCGGCCATTAGTAAAAGAAGGTGCTCTGCCTAAAGATAAACTGGATGAATTAATCAAAGAAAATCGGACTGCTCAGGCTAAATTAACTGAGTCCCAAAAACGTCTGCAACAAGTTGAAGAAAGTCGGTTGTCGCAAATCCAGCAACTACAAGCTGCTGTGGAAGTTGAGCAGCAAGGATTGAAGCAATTGCAGAACGGGACGCGATCGGAAGAAATAGCTAAATCCGAAGCCGAAGTTGCCGAAGCTAAAAGCAAATTAGCACAAGTAGAAAACGGCAGCCGTCCAGAAGAAATCGCCAAAGCTGAAGCAGCAGTTGCGGAAGCAAAAAGCCAATTTGCAGTACAAGAAAACGGTTCTCGCCCGGAAGAAATAGCTCAAGCTCAAGCTGAATTAGCCGAAGCTCAAGCTCAAGTTCGCTATCAAGAAGTGCAGTTAGAAGATACGAAAGTTCGCGCTCCTTTTGCTGGTGTAATTACCCAAAGATACGCCATTCAAGGAGCTTTTGTAACTCCGGCAACTTCGGCATCGGAAGCTACTTCGGCAACTTCGACATCGATTGTCGCTCTAGCAAGAGATGTGGAAGTTTTGGCGAAAGTCCCGGAGGCTGATATTAGCCAAATTAAACCGGGCCAAGAAGTTGAAATAGTTGCTGATGCTTATCCAGATAAGGTGTTTAAGGGCAAGGTTAAATTGATTGCGCCGGAAGCTGTGAAAGAACGGGATGTGACGCTGTTTCAAGTCCGTGTTGCGATCGATACTGGCAAGGAGTCGTTACAATCGGGGATGAACGTAGATTTGAGATTTGTTGGTCAAAAGCTGAGCAATGCTTTGGTTGTGCCGACGGTGGCCATTGTGACTAATAAAGGTCAAACAGGTGTGCTAGTTCCTGATGATAAAAAACAGCCGAAGTTTCAGCCTGTGACGGTTGGATCGACTATTGGTAATAAGATTCAGATTCTGGAGGGTGCTAAAGCAGGCGATCGGGTTTTCACTGAACTTCCTCAAGGTCAAAAATTAGAGGATATTATCAAGAATCAGAAATAGGGCATTGGGCATGGGGCATAGGGCATGGGGCATAGGGCATGGGGCATTGGGCATTGCAAGCAACAAATAACTAATAACGAATAACTAATAACCCTTCGACTTCGCTCAGGGCACCGCAAATAACGAATAACTAATAACCCTTCGACTTCGCTCAGGGCACCGCAAATAACG
>REAP01000204.1 GCA_004294385.1 Oscillatoriales cyanobacterium
GTATCCCGTCGAAGGAGATAACAAAACTCGCCAAGCACCTGATATTATGGTAGCTTTTGGCAGACCCAAAGGCGATCGGGGTTCCTACCAACAGTGGCTTGAAGATAATATTGCGCCGCAAGTTGTCTTTGAAATCATTTCGCCGGGAAACCGACTGGGAGAAATGTTTAAGCTGTTTAAGTTCTACGAGAATTATGGAGTCGAAGAATATTATATCTATGCTCCAGAGGATAATGAGTTAATGGGTTGGCTGCGAAGTGACGGAGAACTCAACTATATTGAATCAATAGAAGGTTGGGTAAGTCCGCGTTTGGAGATACGTTTTCAAACTGCATCGGGAGATTTGGAAATTTATCGTCCTGACGGACTGAAGTTTTTGTCTTACGTGGAGTTGTCAAGACAGATGGAACAAGCACAGCAAAAAGCCGATCGCCTATCTGAAAAACTGCGAGAAATGGGGATAAATCCAGAGGACATTTGAAACTGAATTATCTATACAACTCAAATCCAAATAAAGAAACCGGGTTTTTTACGAATTTGTCGGCTACAGCAAACTATTATCGTAAAAACCCGGTTTCTAGACTCTCATCCTAAGTCCGATTAAACCCTTTTAAACTCAAGCCACAGCTTTATCTAAAGGCCGCACTTCAGCCAGTAATTTGTGCAAAGCCTCACCTTCAACTACTTCAGTTTCCAACAGCTTCTGGGTGATTGTTTCCAACAATTCCCGATTGGCTTTCAGAATATCCAAAGCTTGCTGATGTGCAGTTTCGACGATTTCTTTGACTTCTTGGTCGATCGCCTCCGCAGTTTGGGCACTCACCGCACGGCGCGCATTTCCCATACCATCGCCGAGGAACGATTGTTGAGCGCGATCGTAAGCCAGAGGCCCCAACACCTTACTCATCCCGTAAGTTGTCACCATTCTCTCCGCTAAATCAGTCGCCCTTTGCAAGTCGTTGGAGGCACCCGTAGTGATGCTACCAAACACGACTTCCTCAGCCGATCGCCCACCCAACAGTGTAGCAATCTGACCGCGCAACTCCGACTCATCCAACAAGAAACGGTCTTCAGTCGGTAATTGCAACGTGTAACCCAATGCAGCCATACCGCGCGGCACGATCGAGATTTTCGCCACTTCGCCACCGCCAGTCATCAGAGCACCCACCATCGCGTGTCCAACTTCGTGGTAAGCCACAATCTTTTTCTCCTTTTCGTTGAGCACCCGGCTTTTCTTTTCCAAGCCAGCTACAACGCGCTCAAATGCCTCGAAAAAGTCTTCTTGGGCTACAGCAAGGCGGCGGTTGCGCGCAGCTAGCAAAGCAGCTTCATTGACCAAATTTGCCAAGTCTGCGCCCGAAAAACCGGGGGTACGAGTGGCGACGGCTTTCAAGTCAATATCCGGGCCCAACTTCACTTTTTGAGAGTGAATGTTCAAAATTGCTTCGCGGCCAGATAAATCCGGGCGATCGACTAAAACTTGGCGATCGAAACGGCCAGGGCGCAACAAAGCAGCATCCAAACTTTCCGGGCGGTTAGTTGCAGCCAGCACAATTACCGTAGTATTACCTACTGCAAAACCATCCATTTCAGTTAATAGTTGATTCAGAGTTTGTTCGCGTTCGTCATTGCCGCCGAATGCAGCATTGGTGCTACGCGCTTTACCGATCGCATCCAATTCATCAATGAATATAATACAAGGAGCCTGTTTCTTGGCCTGCTCAAATAAATCTCGGACTCTCGCAGAACCAACACCGACAAACAGTTCGACAAACTCCGAACCAGAGATGCTAAAAAACGGTACACCAGCTTCACCCGCTACTGCTTTTGCTAACAGAGTTTTGCCAGTTCCCGGAGGCCCGACTAACAGCACGCCCTTCGGAATTCGCGCGCCAATTGCCGTAAATCTGTCGGGAGTTTTCAGGAACTCAACAACTTCAACTAATTCTGTTTTAGCTTCTTCTACCCCAGCGACATCAGCAAAAGTAATTTTCGCCGATTCACCTTCGACATAGACCTTAGCTTTGCTTTTGCCGATCGACAGCGCGCCCTGCGGCCCACCACCCTGTCTGTTCATGAAAAATTGAAATATTGCCACAAAAATCAGCAGCGGAACCACCCAGCTTAAAACACTGCCGATCCAGCCATTTTTAGAAGGGGGAGTTGCCGCAAATTCAACGCCTTTTTCTTGTAAAAGTTTAGGCAGTTCCAGGTCAAAAATCGGGGTAGTAGACAGCACTTGACCTGGTTTATCGCCTTCGCCTTTGAGTTGGTAGCGAATTTCATTTTGCCCTACCGAAGCTCGGACTACATCTTGTTCTTGAACCTGATGGACGAACAAGCTGTAAGGCACTTGGGGGATTTGGGGGCCGAATAAATTGGGCAAAAAGATGTTTGCCAGTAGGAACAAGCCTGATAGCAATAATAAGACATTGCTAATTTGCCGAAAACGAGGGGGTTGGGGTTGGTCTTTAACTGCCATTGATAGCTGTTATCCTTTTAGTTAAATTTGTTTTATTCATCTATTTTGCCATCAAAAGTGCGCGGAGTGCTAAGCGGATTTCCTCACTTTGTTAGTCGGTTAACCGGGCTGCACTGATTGGGCATGAATAACGAACCGCGAAGACGCGAAGGACACGAAGGAAGAGAGGAAGGAAAGAGTGTTATAGTTGTAAATGGTTATTATTTTATAATTTATTTAATATTTTATTCCTCTTTTCTTACTTCGCGCTCTTTGCGCCTTCGCGGTTCGTTAATTTCCAAATTTCCCATGTTTCAAACTACTCGCCGCCGCCTTGCAATTTGGTACACTGCTGTTACTGCTGTATTATTACTTGTATTCGCAACAGGTTTTTATTTCTATGTTCGTAATACTTTAATCGATCGCATTGACGACACTCTCAATCACGTTGTCGAAGTAGTAGAACGAACCCTGGTTATTGAACCGCGAAATTCCCCTACTATTGGAGATAGAACTAAGTCGCAAGTTAATATTCAAGCGAGTTTTCGAGACAGTACGGATGCAGTGGAAGATGACCATATTGATTTAGAATGGTTTAGTCCTACAGGCAAATTACTTTGGTCTACTTTATCGGAACCGTTGAATATTCCGATTCATGCTAACCGTATGGGGGAAACGGTTTGGGTAATTAACCATAAGTTGCAATCTGAAAATTATTCCCTTCGACAAGTAACGCAGCGAGTGGAAATCGGTCGCCAAGTTTTGGGATATTTGCGGGTTAGCCATCCTTGGTTTGAGGTGACAAAACCGATTCGCCAATTAATTTTTGATTTGATTTTGGGTGCGAGTTTAACGTTAATTTGTGTGGCGGCGATTGGTTGGCTGCTGTCGGGATTGGCGATGGAACCTGTGCGAGAATCCTATGGGCGACTCAAACAGTTTACCGCTGATGCTTCCCATGAACTCAGAAATCCGATCGCAACTATTCAAACTAATGTCCAAGTAGCTTTGGCGGAACCGGATATTGACCCTCAGCAACATCAACAGTTACAGGTTATCGAACGCCTGACGCGCCGTTTGGGACGCTTGGTTGATGATTTGCTGTTTTTAGCGAGACAAGATAGTGGAATCGTGCAGCAGCAGTGGGTTGATGTGCCTCTTGATGCTTTGTTGATTGAAGTGATTGAAGAACAAATGGCGATCGCCACTACCCAAAATCTCTCTCTTTCTTTGGAAATAGTCGATCGACCTAACACCGATAACAACTTTACAGTATTGGGCGACTGGGATCAACTAGCCCGACTTTTTACCAATCTCGTTAGCAATTGTGTGCAGTACACGCGATCGGGCGGCAAAATTCAAGTAGAATTGCAGCTTGCAGTTAAAAGCAAAAGAACTTCGTCGCTCTTAAATCCAGCACTACAAGTAAAAATAACAGACACCGGCATCGGCATTTCGCCAGAAGCATTACCGCATATATTCGATCGATTCTACCGCGCCGATCCCGCCCGCACTCACCGCAGCGCCGCCGGTTCCGGTTTAGGATTAGCCATCGCCAAAGCCATTGTCGAAAATCACCGTGGCCAAATCCACATAGATAGCCAACTCTCTGAAGGTACCGCCATTACCGTCACCCTTCCAGCCCACAAATCAGAAACATCTCGCCCCTAAAACTTCCCGGCGGTTTAAAATTCGACCTTTTGGGAGGTCAGGATGCCCACCCCACAAGAGTTTGAAAAAATTCAATAGTATAAATTAGATACGCGACAGCTTAACATTAATTGGAAAACCTCGATCGAACTCGTGAGGAGTTATTTATGTTTCACCACAATCTACCGTTCAAAAAAATCAGCTTACTAACAACAGCCAGCATAGGTTTGCTAGTTAGTCTCGCCACCATTTCCCTTGCTGGTGGGCCACCACCCCAAGGAAAACCAGTTTCCCAACCCCAAGGAAAACCAGTTTCCCAACCTGCGACTACTCCCCCAACTAATGGTAAGCCCGTCAGCGCACCGACTCCTGTGGCACCGACTCCTACGACACCCCAAGATGCGCCGCCCCGATTTCCGCTTCCCGGTGCGAGAGTCACGCCCGTAGACGGTATGGTGACAATCAAACTGGTAAATAGCACCAATGCTGTGATCAATTATCAAGTCGTTGGGATGAGTCAATCGCGCACTCTGGGCGAACAATCAGAAATTTCGATCAAAAACCTGAAAACCCCAATCACCCTCACTTACCAGCGCCCAGACGGGGGATTGCTGCTAGTTCGGGCTCAAGCAACTGCTACAGCGGGAATGTTGCAAATCAGTTTTGGCGCAACAACTGACTTGGGCGCTGATACCAAATCCCTGGAAGTTCAGGAAGATGGGAAAGTGTTTTTGAATTAGTCATTAGTCATTGGTCATTAGTCATTAGTCATTAGTTATTAGTTATTAGTTATTAGTTATTAGTTATTAGTTATTAGTTAGCTATTAACAATAACTAATAACTAATCTCAAATCTGCCTGATTTCTTTAGCAAAACAGGAGACGGTAATGCCATCTTTGGCCAATGCCCTCTTTGGCCAATGCCCTCTTTGGCCAATTCCCTGTTTGGCCAATGCCCTCTTTGGCCAATGCCCAATTCCCAATTCCCAATTCCCTGTTTGGCCAATGCCCAATTCCCAATGCCCAATTCCCAGTTAATCGCCTAGTAACAAAGGAGGTAATTGGGTGAAGGGTAAATCCTCATTTACTGCATCAATTTCTGCCTGTTCTCTTTCATTAATTTGACCAATATAAGACTTGAGAATTTGCGCCAAACGATTGTTATAAAATCGGTGCAAACTATAATTGGGCGTAGCTGGAAAGCCGCGCCGTTTTTTGTGCCGCCCGCCCGCACCGGGATCGAAGGTTTGGATGCCCCGATCGATCGCCCATTCGATCGGTGTATAGTAACAAGCATCGAAGTGTAGGCAATCAATTTCCTGCAAACTACCCCAATAACGTCCGTACATTCGATCGCCCTTATACAGACAAAAAGACATTCCCATCGGCTGTCTCTCGTCTTCCTTATCGTAAGCGGCGACAAACAAAACGCGATCGCGATAATTGTCATGCAACTGTTCAAAAAATCGCTTCGTCAAATACTTGCTTCCCCACCAGCCAAACTTGTCGCAAGTATTCTCATAAAAAGCATACATTTGCCCAAACATCGCGTCAAAATTTTGATGGCTTTGATTTTGCCAAATATAACTGTGGTGCAGCCAAGCGCTAAAACCGTGCCGTTCCATGCGATCGCGCCAGACAGGATCGACATACAGGAAATTGCAACCAGAGATATTGTGCCGATCGCAAAAATGATCGATCGCACTTACCATTATGCCAGTTAACTCATC
>REAP01000205.1 GCA_004294385.1 Oscillatoriales cyanobacterium
ACGCTGCGTTATTTATTCTTAATAGCTTTACTCTTAGATCCAACTCCACCGCCACTTATCTGTATTGAAGAACCGGAGATTGGCTTGCATCCCGACATTCTGCCTGCTGTTGCTGAAATGCTGATCGAAGCCTCAAAGCGCACACAATTGATTGTGACGACTCATTCCGATGCTTTAGTGTCGGCGCTGAGTCCTGAGTCTGTCTTAATATGCGATCGGGATGATAGAGGAAGTCACCTGAACCGTCTCGAGCCCAAACGACTGAAAAAATGGCTTGAGAATTACAGTTTGGGAGAGCTTTGGCGGATGGGAGAAATCGGGGGCAACCGATGATAAAAGAGATTCGCATTTACATCGAAGGCGGCGGCGAGGGCAAGGATACAAAGGCATCACTCCGACAAGGATTTAGCAGTTTTTTCAAAGAACTGGTGCAGGTTGCCCAAAGCAAGAAAATCAAGTGGAATATCATTCTTTGCGGTTCCCGGAATAATGCTTTCAGGAATTTCAAGAATGCTTTGGCAGATCACCCAAATGCTTTTATTATCCTTCTAGTTGATTCAGAAGCACCTGTAAAGCAGCCACCTTGGGAGCATTTGAAGTCGAGGGATAACTGGGATTCGCCAGGGGTTGATGACACTCATTGCTATCTCATGGTTCAAACGATGGAAGCTTGGTTCATGGCTGATATTAATACTTTAAAAAGATTTTATGGGCAGGGATTCAAAGAAAATTTGATTCCTAAAAATATCAATGTAGAGACTATTAAAAAGGATTTGTTAGAGCCAAGTCTGAAAGCAGCTAGCCGCGATACAAAGTCGAAGGGCGAATATCATAAGATACAGCACGCTTCCAAGTTGTTAGAAATGTTGGATGTTGACAAAGTTCGTAAGGCTTCTTTAGAGTGCGATCGTATTTTTATAACTCTCACCGAACTCATGGAACAAGCCAAATGAACAAGTATATTTAAGTAATAGAAAGACTCAAATTCTGACTATAAACAGATCGCAGTCAGGACTTTAGTCCTTCTTTGTAGTCAGGATTTTAGTCCTGACTACAAACATTAATTCATTCGTGAATTGTACCATCTGGCATAATTGCGCCTGCGAGTTTTGCATTTGCCATATTTGCTCCAACCCAGTTAGCATCTTTCAGGTTAGCTTTTTCTAGATTTGCATAACTCAAATTTGCTCCGCACAGGTTTGCTGAAGTTAAGTTTGCTCCACTCAAGTTAGCATTGTAAAAGCTAACTCCAGACAGGTTTAAGCCACTCAAGTTTTGGCCGGTCAGATTAGCTTGAACAAGACTAGATCCGATCAAACTTACCACTTTCAAATTTACATTTTTCAGGTTAGCTCCATCAAGGTTTACTGCAACTAAACTTACCCCATTAAGCTTAACCCCCCTTAGATCAGCATAAGATAGGTTAACTTTAGTTACTTTGGCTTGACTTAAATCTGCTCCTATCAAATTAGCGCTATTTAAGATTGCCTGAGTGAGGTTGGCACTACTTAAATTAGCTGTAGTCAGGTTCGCACTATTCAATTGTGTCTCGCTCAATTTTGCTTGACTTAAATTCGCTTGAATCAGTCTTGCATAATTCAAATTTGCCTTAGTTAAGTTAGCGCCACTCAAGTTAGCTTGAATTAAATCGGCTTGTTGCAGATTTGTGGATTTCAAATTTGCTCCTTGCAGGTTAGCCCCTATCAAGTTTACCTTAATTAGGTTGGCATTACTCAGGTTGGCATTGCTCAGGTTGGCTTGACTTAAACTAATAGGATATTCCAGAGTTTTTCCGCTCAAGTCTACTCCTGCTAAGTTAATCCCTGTAAAATCTCGTTCTCCCTCTTTGTACCGCTGCAAAAATTCCTCAGCAGTGATAGCAGGTTCCTGAATTTCAGAAACAGAATCAACATCCCGATCCTGTTCGGGTTCCACATTATCCGCATTCACAGGATTAGCAACAGACTCTCCCGCCGTTTTTTCTTGCAATTGCTTATCCACCCGATCGCTAAAAAGCCTCAAAACCTCAGCATCATCAACCTTCCCACCAGCATTCGCGCCCTGAGTAACCGCATTCTCAACATAATACTTATCCACAAAACTTTGCAGCCCAGCATTATATCCCTGTCCCACCGCCTGAAACCTCCAGTCGCCATTCTTCCTATACAAACGTCCAAATTCCAAAGCCGTTTCCTGGGAAAATATCTGATTTAAATTGTACCGAACCAATTCGCTTCCAGTCTCCGAATTGTAAAGTCGGATAAAAGCACTTGTAACCTGACTAAAACTTTGATGCTTTTCCTTTCCCTCGTGAATAGTCACAACAAACACAATTTCCTGAATCGCCGAATTGATTTTACTCAAATCCACATGAACCGTCTCATCATCTCCCTCAACTTGTCCATTCCTGCTGTCTCCCGAATGTCGCACCGCACCGTCCGGCGAAGTCAGATTGTTGTAAAATACAAAATACTTTTCAGCGGGAATCCGACCGTCCGCCGCTAACATAAAAACAGATGCGTCAATGTCGCAATTTTGTGCAGTCTGACTGACTTGCCAACCTAGCGCGATCGCCAATTTATTGAAATTAGGAACTTCCTGAGAAAGATTAAATCTCTCACCCTTAATTAATTCGATACTCATATGCGATAATTCCCTTACCTCAGAAATTGTATTAATTATCTCATCTATGTTAACCCGATCGCAAATAGGATTTTATCTCGAAGACATCGAAACCCCAATTGGCAGAACCGTCAATTTAACTCTTACCGGACTCATTCTCCTATCTTCCGCCAGCTTCATCGCCGAAACTTACCCACTTTCGGAACCAGTTAGACTTAAATTGCAAACTCTCGATACCGTCCTTTTAATCGTTTTTGCAATTGAGTATTTATTGCGACTGTGGTGTGCTGAAAATAAAGTTAAATTTGTTTTTAGTTTCTTTTCTATTATTGACTTGGTGGCAATATTACCATTTTTGCTGGGATTTGTCAATGTCAGTTTTATCAGAATTTTTCGCTGGTTTAGAATTCTCAGACTCATCCGCTTTCTGGAATTAAAAATTTCTATTTTTCGCATCAGCACCGAAGATGGCGTGATTTTCTCTCGGATTTTGTTTACTTTGCTGGCAATAATCTTTGTTTATTCTGGTCTGATTTATCAAGTCGAACATCCGGCAAATCCCGAAGATTTTGGCACTTTTTTGGATGCAGTTTATTTCTCGGTGGTCACAATGACGACGGTGGGATTTGGCGATGTTACTCCGATTTCCGAAGCGGGCCGCTTTTTGACTATTTTGATGATTTTGACCGGAATTGCGCTGATTCCTTGGCAGTTGGGAGATTTGATTAAACAATTAGTTAAAACTGCTAATCAAGTAGAAACTGTTTGTACAGGTTGCGGTTGGTCTGTACATGATACTAATGCTAGATTTTGTAAAATGTGCGGCACTCAATTAGATAATAGTTGACAGTTGACCAAGAATTTCAAAGGTGGTACAAGCCCCCGGATTTATCCGTGGAATCAATCCAAAATCTCAAATCTAAAATCGATTGACAGTTGACAGTTGACAATTGACTGTGATATCAAATCCTCTCTTCATCGTCCTGTATTAATCTCTCTCTTCTCTTCCTACCCTACCCTTCGGGAACCCCTACGGGGAACGGGAACGGCTTCGCCGAACGTGTCCTTTGCGCCTTCGCGGTTAAATAATTCCGATGCAACCGGAAACGATATGACAGCAGTTCTCAGGTAAGGAAACGGCACTGCCGTGTCCTGTACTTCATAAATCTGGAATCCGCTAAATCCGTTAAATCAGTTACAAAACCCGTTGCCGAACTTCTTGTCTAAACTATCGGTAGTAGGATCTCGAATTCGGTATTGGAGGCTGGTTGCGATCGCAAATTCAGTTGACCGCCATGTTTTTCTGTGACAATTTGATTGCAGATAGCCAGCCCCATCCCTGTTCCTTTACCTACTGGTTTCGTGGTAAAAAAGGTCTCAAATATTTGCTGCTGAATTTCTGGGGGAATTCCATACCCGTTATCGGTAATCCTAATCGCTGCCCATTTCTTGTCCTCGATTTCGATGATTTTGGTAGTGATTTCTATGGTGGGATGCCAATTGTGCGGGTAATGTGTGCTCGTTTCGCGATCGGTTGTGCGCTCTGCTAGGGCATCTAGAGCATTGATCAACAAATTCAAAAATACCTGACTTAACTGACCAGAGTAGCATCTAATTAGCGGCAATTCGCCGTAATTTTTTACCAATTCTATACCATTTTTTAATCGATTTTTGAGAATTAATAGCGTATTCTCAAGGCATTCATGGATGTCTGTATTTAATGGCTTGCTTTCGTCCATGTGAGAGAAGTTGTGCAGACCGTTGACGATTTTTAGCAATTGTTCTGCTCCAAATTTCATCCCTTCTAAAGTTGCAGGTAAATCTTCTCGTAAAAAATCAAATTCTATTCTTTCTTTTATAGCAGCAATTATGGCAGATGTTTCGGGCAGTTCTTCTTCGTAAGCAGACATTAATTCAAGTAAATCTTCAAAATAAGATAGCAGAAAATTTAAATTTCCCCAAATACAATTCAGGGGATTCCTGATTTCGTGAGCTACCCCTGCGATAATATTGCCCAAACTTGCCATTTTTTCTGTTTGAATCAGCTTGGCTTCAGTTTGCTTTTGGAGCAACTTATTGGTTAATTGGTGAATTTTGGACTGAGCTACCATTAACTGTTGTACATCTAATAGCCAGTAAGTTTCAGGAGCCACTTCGACTACTATTGGATCGTAAACTAATTCAGCCGCTCGGTAAAGCGATTCTTCGGCTGCTTCTACTATTAATTTACTGCCTGAAAGGATGAGCATTTCTTTCCTTGAAAACCGATATAAAACCTCTATTGGTCGTTTGAAAAACATTTCTAGCCCATAGCGGCGGTTGACTCTTTCAAAAAATAGCATCCGGGAAATTATGCCGACGAAATTACCATTCTCTGTCAAAACGATCCCTGGAAGCAAGGGGTTTTTTTCAAAGGCGTGGGCCACTTCTTTTGCCTGTTGATTTAACTCAATTTGGCAGTTGTAGAGGGGCAGATCTAGGAGAGTAGATTCTAAAGAGAGGTTCCAAGTACAAATCTCAGGTATATACAGCATTGATAACTCCGAGCTAAACTCATGCAAAGCAAACATAGATGAAACCTCTGTTAAATATTGTATTGATAGATAACTAAAGTTGCTGGCAATTCATCATAAGTAATAGTTAGTTGGCAATGAGTAATTGGTAAACAATATGATAAGATGATTTAATTGAGAAACATAAGAATGTGTGAAAAAAAACCACGGGGACTAAAGTCCCTTGATTCGCTTTTCATCGAAGTCCTTGAGGGTTAGGTTTTCAATCTCCCACGTTTGTTCTTTGACACTCCCCGCCGTAAACGGCTAGGATTCTTCATTCACAGGGAAATGCCTTGTAAAAGCAGTGCCTTTACTCGGTCTTACTCTCCCTCCTGAAGCACTAACGGTATGCCCTACCGCCAAAATTCGTAAACCTTCATCCCGAATATTCTTAGCAGCGTTAATGTCTCTATCGTGGTTTTCTCCACATTTAGGACATT
>REAP01000023.1:0-61003 GCA_004294385.1 Oscillatoriales cyanobacterium
AACACCAATTAACCCAATGGACTGTAGGGGCGGGTTTTACCAACCATATTGGAAACTCACAAACAATCTACATAAACCCGCCCCAACCCAACCAATAACTGAGTTAAGACTGGGGTTGATTTTTGGGTTCAAAATAAGCTAGCAATTCAGTGCGATCGAGCTGCATAATCATTCGCGTGCGATCGAGAGTTTCTAGTAAAATCAAAGGCTCAATTATTTGGGCTAATTCTTCATCAATCTCGCCAAATTTTACTTGTAGCATACTTTCAACCATCAAGCGTTCGCGCTGAATACCTTGCTGGACACCTTGCTGAATACCTTGCTGAATACCTTGCTGAGTTGCATCTTCCAGCCGTTGCAAATAAAGAGGTGACAGTTCCATGATTAACTCCCGATCTTCTCGATCTATATCTTGGCGAACTTCTAAAATCGTTCGCAAGTTGTACAACAATTCTAACGCATTCAACCGAAAGATATTATCTGACGGTAATTCTCTCAATTCGGCAACAGCTTGCTTCTGCACATTTCCCTTACCCAAAACTCTCAGCCACAGCGTTTCTGGAGTCCGAGGTAGTTATAGTTCCTTGAGATATTGTTTGGCAAATTGGTCATGGATGAATCTAGTCATTCGATTTTAGATTTTAGATTAGGACTGAGTTGCTGGGTATAGATTTTGGGCTTGCCTAAAAAGGTTAAATCAAGAGCTTATAAAAACCTTGCTATCAACTATCAACTGTCAACTATCAATTATCAATTGCTGACATACCTTTTTGGTGGTTTTGCAAAATCTTATTCATAAGATCTAATCAAATCTGGCTCACCTCTGATAATATCATAAGTTGATGTGAGATTACAATCATTCAGTCATTAAAGGAAATTACCCATGCGACTATCTCAAATGCTTTTCGTCACCCTGCGGGAAGATCCAGCAGAAGCAGAAATTCCCAGCCACAAACTATTACTCCGTGCGGGATATATCCGCCGCATCGGTAGCGGGATTTACGCTTATCTGCCTTTGATGTGGCGAGTTCTCAAAAAAGTCTCCCAAATTGTGCGCGAAGAAATGGACGCTACTGGCGCTCAAGAATGCCTTTTGCCGCAATTGCAACCAGCCGATTTGTGGCGGGAATCTGGCCGCTGGGATACCTACACTCAAGCTGAAGGGATCATGTTTGCTCTGACAGATCGTCGCGATACAGAATTGGGATTGGGGCCGACTCACGAAGAGGTAATCACGACAATTGCTAAAGATATGATTCGTTCTTATCGGCAATTGCCTACACATTTGTATCAAATTCAAACTAAATTTCGGGATGAAATTCGTCCGCGTTTTGGCTTGATGCGCGGTCGTGAATTCATCATGAAAGATGGCTATTCTTTTCATACAAATGAAGAAAGTCTGAAAAAGACTTATCAGGATATGGCTCAAGCTTACAGCAATATGCTGCGGCGTTCTGGGTTGCAATTCCGAGCAGTAGATGCTGATTCTGGTGCAATTGGTGGCTCTGGTTCTCAAGAGTTTATGGTGTTGGCTGAAGCGGGTGAAGATGAGGTTCTTTACACGGAAGATGGTCAGTATGCTGCTAATTTAGAAAAGGCTGTCTCAATACCTACTGATGCTGAAACCTCGCCCTTTGCAAGTTTTGAAAAGCGGGAAACACCGGGGACTGAAACTATTGAGAAACTATGCAAATTCCTGAAATGTTCTCCTACTCAAGTTGTCAAGAATGTACTTTATCAGGCAGTTTATGACAGCGGCATCACAGTGCTGGTACTGGTCAGTATTCGCGGCGACCAAGATGTCAATCAGGTAAAATTGCTGAATGAATTAACCAAATTAGCGGTCAATTATCAAGGGAAAACAATCCTGTTTCTGACAGTTCCCGATGCGGAAGCTCAGCAAAAATGGGCGACAAAATCTTTGCCTCTTGGTTATATAGCTCCCGATGTTGCTGATGATTACATTGTTGGTAGCAAGGAAGTAAATTCTAAGTTTTTGCGTTTAGTCGATCGCACCGCAGTCGATCTGACAAACTTTGTCACTGGCTCCAATGAATCAGGATACCACGTTGTGGGAGCCAATTGGGGCAAAGAATTTCCCCTACCGAGTTTAGCAGTAGATGTCAGAAAAGCCAAAAAGGGCGATCGGGCAATTCACAATCCCGAACAAACCTTACAAACCGCCAGAGGCATCGAAGTCGGTCATATCTTCCAGCTAGGCACAAAATACTCCGAAGCAATGGGGGCCACCTACACCAACGAACAAGGCGAAGAGATGCCCTTTGTGATGGGCTGCTACGGCGTTGGCGTGTCGCGCTTAGCCCAATCTGCCGTAGAACAATCCTACGACAAAGACGGGATTATTTGGCCAGTGGCGATCGCACCATATCATGCGATCATCAGTATCCCCAATATTTCCGATGCCCAACAAGTAGAAGTCGCCGAAAAACTCTATGCAGAACTCAATCAATCTGGCATTGAAACCCTGTTAGATGACCGCGATGAACGAGCCGGAGTTAAATTCAAAGATGCCGATTTAATTGGCATTCCCTATCGAATTGTGACCGGCCGTTCCCTGAAATTAGGCAAAGTCGAAGTCGTGGAAAGAGCAACTCACAAATCACAAGAAATCCCCATTGATGAAGTCAATTCTACCTTAAAACAGTGGATTGAGACCGCCCTCAAGTAACCCTTTAGAATTGGTTTAGAAATTAGGAGACCGCGAGTGCCGCCGGCCCTACAATATTACTTTGGGTAGGGAAACGGCATTGCCGTCTCCTCCGTTGCTCGATCGCGCGATCGATTATTTTAGGGTAGGGAAACGGCATTGCCGTCTCCTCCGTTGCTCGATTGCCGTCTCCTCCGTTTCTTACATCTTGTACAAGTTAATTCCAGCTTCCTTCGCCATAATTTCTAAGCCCTTATGTTGCAAGGTTTTAATTGCCTTCGTCGAGATGTGAAGTCTCACCCAGCGTTTCTCCTGCGGCCACCAAACCCGCTTCCACTGCAAATTTGCTTCTTGCAACTTGTGAGTGCGGTGGTGCGAGTGAGAAACTGCAAAACCGTTATTTGCCTTCTTCCCCGTTAGCTGACATTTCCGTGACATATTGCCCTCCAGATTACTGTTTTTTGCGTGCAGCCTCTCATTATAGCCGAAGGAAGTTCGGCAACGGATTCTGTCACGGATTTAACGGATGTAACTCATATATTGCAGCATTCTCAAAAACAGGCAAGATGCCTGTTGCACAAAGAATGAATTGCTTGTGGGGTGGGTGTGTCAACCCTTTACCAATGGAAATCAACTCTTGCTCCCCCCCTTAGCAAGGGGGGGTTGGGGGGGGTTAATTACATTGCACGTTCAGTCAATTTTGTCAACACTTGATTCGATCGCTCTACGAACTCCTTCATCCCCTCAGCATCGAAACCCTTCTGGGCCATCAAAGCCAAGTCGTAAACGTGGTGACAAATCATACTCGCCAACTCAGCAGAGGGAGACTCGCCGTCGCCTTGAATAATCGCACCCTGACTCAAATTAGCCAGATTTTGAATCAACGGGTGCGCCGTATTCACCAGTAAAACGTGTTCTTCGGGGAATTCGGCGGCTTGCTGCTGCAATAGGGCCGTCATATCGCGCATCCGGCGCAAGGCTTCGGGTAACAGGACGATCGCAGGTGGTGCCACATCCGCAGCATCTGACTTCAAAGCTTCAGTGCGGATATTCACTTTTGGCTTGTTGATCGCCTTTTGGAACAATTCTTTAACTTGTTCGCTGCGAGTTTTATTCGTAGTCGGATCGACAATTTCCGCTTCTTTTTCCTTGTCAATCAGTGTATCATCTAAGTCGGAATCAACCCGCGAGAATTTAACTTCTTGATACTCTCTTTCTAAGAAGCTAATAAAGTGTGTGTCGATGAAAGAATCCATAAACAGCACTTCCAAACCTTGGCTTTTGTGCAGCGCCACATAAGTTGCTTGAGATGCAGGTTCCGTACAATAAAACACGCGATTTTCGTGAGTTTTTTGATTGCGTTCCAAATACTCTTTCAGCGTCGTGTAAGGTTGCGTTGAACCCGAAGTTTCCGACTTCGGATTGACATCTTGCCACAAATCTCCATCCTCAGTTTGCACCTGTACTTCTGGCGTTACAGTTTCTGACTTTTCTACCGTTGGTTGGTAGGTGCTGCGATAGATTAAGATATCTTCGACTTGCTTCTTGAACTTATCATCGTTGAGAGTGCCGAACTTGACAAAAGTGCCGATATCTTGCCAGCAGCGGATATACTCATTGCGATCGTCCCGATAGAGTTCTTTGAGGCGATCGCCTACTTTTTTCGCGATATAATCAGCGATTCTCCGCACAGTGCGATTGCTTTGTAGCGAACTACGAGACACGTTTAGGGGAATGTCGGTACTGTCAATGACTCCCCGCAGCGGCATCAAGAATTTCGGAATGATTTCTTCGCAATGATCGCTGACAAAAACCTGGTTGCAAAATAGCTTGATATTACCTTGGGTGACATCGACATCCGGGCGCAGTTTGGGAAAGAACAGAATGCCGTTGACAATGAAAGGATAATCTGTATTCAGGTGTACCCAAAGTAGCGGCTCGTCTTGGAACGGGTAAAGATAGCGATACAATTCTAAGTAATCTTCTTTCTGCAAATTGCTGGCTGCTTCCCGCCAAATTGCCTTATGTTTGTTGAGTTCCTCTCCCTCAAATTTGATCGGAACTGGCATGAAATCGCAGTAAGTTTTGATTAACTGCTTAATGCGAGTGGATTCTACATACTCTAGTTCTTCGTCTTGGAGAGTGAGAGTAATCGTTGTACCGCGTTCTGTGCGGGTAGATTCTGATAGTTCAAAAGCTGGTGAACCGTCGCAATACCAGTGTACAGCTTGTGCGCCTTCTTGGTAAGAAAGGGTGTCTATATCTACTTTCTGAGCGACCATGAAAGACGAGTAGAAACCGAGTCCGAAGTGACCGATAATTGCGTCGTCGCCACTGCCTTGATATTTTTGAATAAATTCTTCGGCGCTGGAGAAAGCGACTTGATTGATGTATTTTTTTACTTCGTCGGCTGTCATGATCGCAATATTGATTTGTGGTTCGCCAATGTCACCGCTAAATTCGCCCGATCGAGAAACCATTTTGAGTTTGGCAATGGCATCGACAGCGTTGGAAATTAGTTCCCGCAAGAAGACTTCGTGATCGGTGTATAGCGATTTCTTGATAATCGGGAAAATATTCTCGGTATGGATGGAGATTGTTCCCTGTTCTAAAACTGTCATAATTGTTCTCTCTGATGACTGCTGATTACTGATAAATAGCTACTTATTGATTTTGGTCGATCGCGCTACATATTGCCGAAGGGATTACCACAAAAAAATGATTCGGTTTTCCTCACATCATAGCTCACAAAGGCAACCGCAGCGTGAAAGTAGCGCCACAGCCCAATTCGCTGCGGACACTGAGGCTACTGCGATGGGTGCGGGCAATGGTTTGGGCGATCGCCAATCCCAGTCCCGAACCTCCAGTCTGGCGCGATCGATCGCTATTTACTCGGTAGAAGCGATCGAAAATTCGTCCCATATCTGCCGCCCCAATCCCAATACCCGTATCTTGAACCTGAATTATCGCCTCGGTGTGACTCGAATCTAAAATAACTGTTACTTTGCCGCCCACCGGAGTGTATTGAATCGCATTCACAATTAAATTAGCAACTAGGCGATAAAGTTGGTCGGAATTACCGACAACATTCAATGGCTGCTGCACCCGCAATTGGGATGTTAGCGCTACCTTAGAGGCGATCGCCATTGCGGCTAATTCCTCGACCAAATCGCTAACCAGGTCATTCAAACAACACAATTGAGGGCGATCGGGTATTGATTGATGATCCATGCGCGCCAGCAGCAGCAAATCAGCAACTAACTGAGTTAATCGTCGGTTTTGGCGATCGATCGTCCGCAGAATTTCCCGCGCCTCTTTCTCATCCAATTCAGGCATCAACAACGCCGATTCTACAGTCGCCTGCGAAGCCGCTAAAGGAGTACGCAATTCGTGGGCGGCATCCGCTGTAAACTGCTGAATTTGTCGGTAAGAAGCATAAATCGGTTTCATTGCCAATCCTGCCAACAACCAACTAGAAAACCCAATCAAAATCAATGCTGTCGGCAATCCTAATTTCAAAACCCATTTCACTGTATTGAGATAATCATTGAAGTCTTGCAAACTTCGCCCAACTTGAAAATATCCCCAATCTTGCTGTGTTTTAGTGTGTAGAGATACAGAAATTTGGTGATAAAGATTGCCTTTGGTATCAGTTATTGTTTGCCACTGTTTGGAGTTGAATGCTGACGGCAATTCATCTGGATAAGCGCCCGCTGTAGCCATCAATTTCCCGGAATCATCAAATAAACGAATATAATAATATCCTTGATTTATAGCGCTTAAAATATGGCGACTTGGCAACTGTTCTTGAATGTTGTTAACTCCAATTACGCGGAGGTTGGGCAAAAGTTCGTTTACTATGGGTTCCAAGCGTCCGGGCTGCTGCAACTTGAGTTCTAGGCTGTCGTGTAGCGTCCCTGCTACCGATTCTAACTCCCGATCTATGGCTACCCAGTGCGCGTGGGCGATCGCCTTATACACCCCAAATCCCAGCAAGCTTAAAATCAAACCCATGACAGCCGCATAGGAAATCGCTAATTGCGATCGGGTCCGATTAAATAGTTTATTTTGATTCATTTTTCATAACGACAATTGACCCGGAGATCCCCCCTAACCCCCCTTAACAAGGGGGGGACAAGAAGTATTCTTTTCTTAACTTTGTTTGTGTAGACGCGGTTTTAACCGCCGAGTATCTTGCATTTTGGGCAATTCTTAAGAACAGGCAAGATGCCTGTTCCACAAAAATTAAATGTTCTTGTGGGGTGGGCATCCTGCCCGCCCTAGTTTAATTTCTCATCCGGTATCCAACACCATGTACAGTTTCAATTAGATTCGCGCCCCCAACCGACTCAAGTTTGCGCCGCAGTAAGCGCACTTGAGCCGCTACCACATTGCTAAAAGTATCTGCACTAACTTCCCATAGCTGATTCCGAATTGTGTCAGTTGTGACAATTTGGTTCGGATGTTTCATCAAGTATTCTAGCATTTGAAACTCTTTGTTTGTCAGAGAAATTATCTGGCTTTTGCCGTTAATAGACTGATGACAAGCTGTTCGATTTCCGCAGTCCAAAATTAGATTTCCTACCTGTAGCTGTTGCGGTTGAATTTGGGGCGATCGCCTTTGCAAAGCCCGCAATCTTGCTAATAGTTCCGCCATCCCAAACGGTTTCACTAAATAATCATCAGCCCCCGCATCCAATCCCGCCACTTTATCTTCCATTCGGTCTTTTGCTGTCAGCATCAATACTGGCAGTGCGCTATTTTTAGCACGCAATCTCCGCAGCAGTTCTAAGCCAGACAATCCTGGTAGCAACCAGTCAAAAATAGCCAGATTGTATTGAGTCCAATGACTTTCTAAATATTCCCAAGCCTCACAACCATCCACAGCCCAATCAACTATGTATTTTTCCTGCTTCAAAGTGCGATCGATCGCTCTTCCTAAATCTGGCTCATCTTCAACTAGCAAAACTCTCATAACTCTAATTTATAGCGGTAAATCTGTATACATTGTTAGCGATCTACCCCCCTATTGTAGGGAGACGGCAGTGCCGTGTCCCTACTGTATACATTGTTAGCGATCGGCAGCATTCACCCCCAACATATAAGCTCGCATACTTAGATGAAATCAGCATGAAATTTTCTGAATTCCCAAAAAAAGATAGTAATTGACAATTATTGACAACAAGCTGGTAATGTCTTATGATTCAATATGAGTAACTTTTTGAGAAAACTTTTCAACAATTATGGGAGACTTATCAAACCGTCTCATCCTTAAAATGGCGGGGCGCTTGAGTCGCCGTCAACTCCTACAGCTAGGGATAGCTGGTGCTGGGGTAGCGGGCGGCGCGATCGCACTTCAAAACTTGACTCAAAAACGACCAGCAGCCGCGAGAATACCACCAATGCCCGCAGATGCGCCCGCAGTCAGCAATATCAATCCGATGCAAATTGTGCGCGATTTTGATTATGGCACGGTGACGCGCGAAAATGGACGCACGGTTCGAGAATTTCGCATGGAAGCTAACACTTCGATCGTTCAGCTTAACAGTGCCGTAAGTTTCAACACCTGGAATGTGAATAATCGCGTGCCGGGGCCGACATTAAGGGCCACTGAGGGCGATCGTATCCGCGTCATTTTTTCTAACAAAGCTGGACATTCTCATTCCCTGCACTTTCACGGCTTTCATACCAGTGAAATGGATGGCATTAAACCAGTGAGAAATGGTTCGGTATTCATTTATGAATTCGATGCCGCTCCCTACGGAGTGCATCTATATCACTGCCACATTGCTCCTGTAACTCGCCATATAGGTAAAGGACTCTATGGTATGTTCATCATCGATCCGCTAAAACCCCGTCCGAGTGCAGATGAACTGGTCTTAATCATGGGAGGATATGACGTAAACGATGACGAAAAGAACGAGCTTTACGCTTTTAACGGGTTGCCACATTATTACATGAACAATCCTATTTATATCTACAAAAATCAGCTAGTTCGGCTGTATGTTCTCAACATGATTGAGTACGAAGCAGCAGTGACTTTTCACTTGCACGGCAACTTTTTTGACGTATATCGCACGGGAATGACTTTAACTCCGAGTGAAAAAGCCGATGTCATCACAATGGGAGTAGCTGAAAGACATATTTTAGAATTTACCTACGGGTACGGCGGAAAATATATGTTTCATCCTCATCAAGATGCGATCGCCGAAGCAGGCTGCATGGGTATATTTGAAGTCATCACTTAACCCAAATTCTGCTACCAGGGTGCGCCAATTATACTGAAAAAAGTATTAAATCATCTACCAAATTCGATCGCAAATAGGTACAATAAATATCTTGCAAATAATTGAGAATATTTCTTATTAGCTTGTAAGTCCAAATGCACATAACGTCAAAATTAGCAACTGCCATGTTATCAACATTTCGCTTATTACTCACATCTTGCACCGTACTCAAGAACAGGCAAGATGCCTGTTCCACAAAGAATGACTTTTCTTGTGGGGTGGGCGTCCCGCCTGCCCGTAGCAGGCTTGTTGCAAATGTTGCAAGATATCGCTTATTACCGACAGCCACTGCTACAGCAATCCTCCTTGCTCTGGCCGGTTGCGGTTCCACCCCGACAGCCAGCAACACCGAGAGTACAGCCTCACCGACAGCCACAGCTAGCCCCGCAGCAACAAGCGGTCACAGCATGAACCACGCTGCCAAGGGCGCAATCAACATTAATACAGCCTTGCTCTCCGACTTGGACAAACTCGAAGCCAAGTTAGGAGTGCCGGCACTTTCTAACAAAATTCAAGCCAGCCGCCCTTACGGAAAAGTCGAAGAATTGGTCTCAAAAAATGTGATTACTCAACCCCAATTCGACCAAATCAAAGAGATGGTAACTATTCAAGATGTAGTGCTGACAGGGGAAGCCAAAGATGTAGACTTTATGACGAAAATGGGATTGATGAAAGGGCATCTTTTCGTAGCAAAAGAACTCTTGGATCAAGGCAAACCGGAGCAGGCAGAACCTCACATCGGCCACCCGGTGGAAGAAATTTATGCCGATGTGGAAGACCAGCTAAACGAGCGTAAAATTCCTGAATTTAAGACTACTTTAACTAAATTGCAGGATTTAGTTAAAGCGGGTGCAAAAGATCCGGCTAAAGTAAATGCAGAATTTACCACATCAATGCAAGCAGTAGATGGATCAATTGCCGGTATTTCCGACGCGCAGCGCAAAGAGCCAAAATTCGTGTTGCAAGTGATTAACGGCTTGCTAGATACAGCTAACTCTGAATACGGAGCGGCAGTTGCTAACGGCAAAATTTCCGCAATTATTGAATATCAAGATTCGCGGGGTTTCGTGATCTACGCGGAAATGCTGTACAAAGATATTGCCGATCAAGTGGCTAAAACCAGCCCTGAAACTGACAAAGCAATTGTTGCCAACATGACAGAACTTAAGAAAAACTGGCCAACTGCGATCGCACCACCAGCCCCCGTAAAAACAGTCGAAGAAGTCACCAAGTTAGTTAAAACCATCGAAACCGATAGCCAAAAAATTCTCAAGCCAGCCTCCTAAAAAGGTTGAATTAAATCAACGGTAATTGGCAAATAATCTGCCAATTATCTCCCTCATTAACCAGTCCCATTACCACAATAAAAAGATGAATTTTGGCGAAGCATTGCCCACATTTGTAATTACCCTCCGCGAAGGAGTAGAAGCAGCATTAGTTGTTGGAATTGTTCTAGCTTGCCTCAAAAAATCAGGGCAAAGTTATTTAAGTCCTTGGGTTTTCGGCGGTGTTGGAGTTGGACTAATCGCCAGCGCTTTGATAGGTGTACTTTTCGGCTGGACTATTCAACTTTTATCGGCATCCAATCAGCCTTTTGCACCGATTATGGAAGCGCTGCTAGAGGCAACTTTTGGGCTTGTCGCGATCGCAATGCTGAGCTGGATGCTGATTTGGATGACCAAACAAGCGCGATTTATGAAAGCCGAAGTTGAAGGCGCTGTCAGTGCCGCCTTAACCCAAAATTCTCATGCCGGTTGGGGCGTATTTAGCTTAGTTTTGATTGCCGTTTTACGCGAAGGATTTGAAACGGTTTTGTTTGTTGTTGCCAAGTTTCAACAAGGCATTATTCCGGCACTTGGTGCTTTGGCGGGCATACTTTCAGCCGCCGGACTTGGTGTCTTGTTGTTTAAATGGGGAATCAAAATTAATATCCGCCTGTTTTTCAAATATATGGGCATTTTATTGCTGTTTATTGTAGCGGGTTTAGTGGTATCAACTCTGGGACTTTTTGACACCGTATTCAATACTTTGTCACAAGCAAATCGCGAGTCAGCAGGGCTGTGTTTATATTACGAAAGATTTGCCAAAGTCCACTCTTGCATTCTCGGCCCGATGGTCTGGAATACCTCGAAAGTGCTTCCAGAAGAAAAGTTTCCCGGCTTGTTATTGAGTGCGCTGTTTGGATACACAGATAAGCTGTATGTCGTGCAGGCGCTTTCTTACTTCGTATTTATAGGTACTGTCGGTGGCATCTACTTCCAAAGTCTGGCAGGTCGAGTCTTTTTCCCATTCAAAAAGACTGAAGCAACGAAATAGGAAATAAAGTGCGATCGAAATAGAGGGTGCATTATCTAATCGAGTAGAATTAGTGAAAACTGACCCGATTAACATCAAGGATTTTTATGATTGGCTTAGCAATAGCTTCGGTTTTAGTCAACTCTGGAATGCCTAATTGGAACTGGCTGAAAATTATGATCGTAGTTTCCTATTATTTAATTCCCACAATGCTAGTTTATGCCCTTTACAAAGGGCGAGATATCCCCTTTCAGTGGATGTTCCTGGTATTTGGAGCATTCTTCGTCACCTGTGGGACAACCCACGTCATAGAAACATGGTATGTTTGGTTTCCTGAATCTTTAGTGTCAGAGTTTATGAAAGCCATTACAGCTTTCGTAGCCGGAAGTTCAGTTTTGTTGCTATTAACCTTGATGCCTTTTGCACTGGCTCTTCCCAGTCCTGCCAAGCTAGAAGCAGCCAACTTAGCATTAGAAAATGAAATTGGAGAACGCCGGAAAGCCGAGGTGGCGCTCGCTGAACTAGCAGAAGTATTGGAACAGCGAGTCAACGCCAGAACTGCAAAACTTTCCAAAGCAAATGATTCTTTAATTAAAGAAGTTCTAGAGCGGAAAAAAGCCAAAAAAGCACTGCAAGAATCCGAGTCTCAATTGATAGAAAAAGCCGAACAACTAGAACGAGCTTTGCAACAACTTCAGCAAACCCAAGCTCAATTAGTACATACCGAAAAGTTATCAGCTTTGGGAGAACTGACAGCAGGAATTGCCCACGAAATCAACAATCCGATCAACTTTATTGATGCGAATATTTCCTATGCGCGCAATTATGTTAGAGATTTGTTAGGGCTAGTCAATTTATATGCCAAATATTATCCTAATCCAGTAGAAGAAATTCAAGAGGAAATTGAGACAGTAGAACTCGATTTTTTAAGCGAAGACTTGCCAAAACTTCTCTCTTCAATGAAGGTGGGAACTGACAGAATCTGCGTGATTGTTTCGTCGATGCGAAATTTTTCGCGTTTAGACACAGACGGTATGAATTTTGCTTCCATTCACGAAGGAATCGACAGTACCCTGCTAATCCTTCAGCACCGACTGAAAGCAAATGGCAAAAGCCCTGCTATCCAACTGATTAAAGAATACGACGATTTACCGCTGGTTGAATGTTATGCAGGGCAACTCAATCAGGTATTCATGAACATTATCAGTAATGCCATTGATGTTTTGCGAGACAGTTCTAATTCGTCAGTTGCGGGTGTTCAGAAAAACTTGCTCACGATTCAGATTAGCACAGAAGTCGCGGAAGGCGATCGGGCAGTCATCCGCATTTCCGACAACGGCCCTGGAATGACTGAAGAAGTCAAAGATAAAATATTTAACCACTTTTTTACCACAAAACCCGCCGGTAAAGGAACGGGTTTAGGGTTATCAATTAGCAGCCAAATTGTTCGAGAAAAGCACTGCGGCTGCTTGGAGTGCCTTTCGGGACTTGGAGAAGGTACGGAATTTGTAATTTCGCTACCAATCAGACAACAGCGTCTTGAAACTAGCAGATTAGTGGAAATGCAGGAGGCTGTCTGAATTGTCAATGGTAGATTTTAAATTACTTAGTAGGTTTGAATTAAAACTGTACCGAGTGGTATTTCTGCATTTATTCCCACCATTTTACCAGAGACCGCGTACATCCAATTGTGACTGTAACCAGGAGTGTGAATGCCCCGCAGATCAATTGATATCCTGGTGTCAGGAGAAACAGGTTGGGAGAAAACCACTGTCGCTTTTCGGTTATTAACAGAAACTTGAGACTCGATTTTTTGACCAGATTGATTTGTTACCTCAATGTCGCTACGCATTTTCACATCATCCGGCAAATTAATTGTCAGTGCTGAAAGAGCTTTTCCCTGAACGTGAACTTCAAAATGATGGGTAGCACCCTGAAAACGAGCGTTGTTGGGATGGGCACCGCTGTGTACAAGGTGAGAAATATTAGCATTTCGCATTGATCCTCCTGCAATAGTAGCGGGGGCATTAGATGCCAGCATTAAGGTGAATGCAGTAGCGTAAATTAACTTTTTCATCGCGATGCTCCTCAAATAATTAACTCAATGGAATCGGCATTAATTGGTTTAAAACCCCTGAAATAAATCCAGGTAAGATATCAGTCGCCTAAAGACTCAACCTCCAAAAGGATTTACCAACGAGGGAGAGTTTGAATATTAGCTGTACCAACTTCACTTTGTGAACTCTTACCAACTTTCTTGGCGTGAACGCGATATATATAATTAGTCGAGTAGATTGAAGCCTCAACCTCAAGCACAGAAATTGTCAGCACAGTTCCGGCAACTACAGGTTTGGAGAAAACTACCGTTGCTTTTCCACCTTTAACAGAAGTTGTTGCCTCAATCTTTTCACCGGATTGACTGCTTACTTCAATACCCTTGATTCGCAATGGTGGCAACTGAATTGACAATTCTGAAATGGATTCTCCTTCAACGTGAACTTCAAAATCATGGAAGGCTCTCCAAGCTGGGTAGTCAGGATAGGAACGACTTCCGACAATGTGAGGAGATTTAGAATCTCCTGGTATTCCTGTTGCTTCTGCTGCGGAGATAGAAGAGGCAAGAATTAAGGCAAATGCTGCACCAGTGCTAATTAATTTTTTCATGACTGCAATCCTTTAAAAATTACTAATTTTTTGACTTATTTCTTAGTTTTACAGTCCTGAATGAAATCAAGATGAAATATGAACGAGTTAGAAGTAAATTTTAGTAGGAAGGAAGAAAGCAAGCACTTCACTCTCTTACTTGGAAATGAAATGAACAAAGAAATCGCCATCAGTCATACAGACGCGACGAACTAAATCCATTAGTTTCTTGGACTTTTAAACTCGACGAATCTACGAACGATGAATGCTGGCTGCTAAAGAACATTTACCCAAAAATCAGCAATGACAATTTTGCCATTGCGGTTAAACTGGCCCCACAGCTTGTATTTTCCAGACTGAGGAAAACTGGTCATAAACTGTACTTGACCATCGGGAGAATCTTTCATAGCATGAGCATGAATGTAATCTGCTCTTGTCAGTGGGGATGACTGTTTGAGTATAACTAAATGCCCCCGTTCTCCCAAATAAGGCTGCAAATCTGTAACGGGTTGATTATTAGAATTCTGTTGCAAGTTAAACATTAAGGTGACTTCTTCACCTGCTTTGACCTTTGATTGAGAGAAGGTGAGATTAGCTTTGGTATCTCCAAACGTTTTTGTCGAATTAAAATCAATTGCTGTGGCTGGCTTATTGTCGCCGGCAACTTGTTTTTTCATCACCGAAACTTGTTCTTTTTCGCCTGATGGTTTGTAGTCACCAAACAGCGTGTAACTGCCTGGTTGCGGAAAATTAGCCTCGACTTCAAAGCTACCGTTTCCTTTATAGCTGGGATGAAGGTGGCTGAAAAATTGAAGATTGTCGCTGACAACAATTAGGTGCATCAACTTTTGTTGAAAAGTGTCAAAATTAGCGATCGCCCTCCCGGCTGAATCTTGAACATCAATCAATAACTTAACCGGCGTTTTGGGGGCGATGTCTGTTGAAGCAGTGAGTTTTGTCTGAGTCGCTGTTGAATGTCCTTCATCGGCATTATTTGATTTTTCCCCATGTTGCATTCCACCCATTGAGATATCGCCATGTTGCATGGATGGCATTTGAGAGTCTTGATTTTGGACTTTGCTATTGGTTAGCCCACTGGCTGCGATCGCCCCAGCAGCAACTAAACCAGCAAAACTATAAATAATTAATTTTTTGTTCATGCTTTTACGTTTCAAAACATTCTGTTTCATTACTTTAAGCTTGACGTTCAGCAATGAAATCAGGATGAAATTGTTAAACGCATTTTTCGCTAAAGCTCGGATTAAATCAAATTCAACGAACCTGTTAGAAGCTTTTGGATTGTAAAACAAAGGATATTTAGGGTGTCAATACTCGGCTATAAACCTTATTCATCAATGGTTTAAGTCTGAAATTGACACGCCTTGGCAGTGCCGTATCCCTAACGAGTGAAGGTGAATCGCCCATCTACCTTTTGACCGCTAATATCAGCAGTAATCTTCATCTGATACTGACCGACAACTTTTCCAGGCACCAAAGCTGTATAATGCTGGTCTTTCTGGTCATAAGTGAAGGTAAGAGCCTTTTGAGTGCGATCGGGCATTTGAACTTGACCTGTTATCTTGGCATTAGGTATTGTCTGGTGGTTGTCACCTCTTTGCAAATAGAAATCCAGGTGAGTTTTATCAGCTTCTTTCTCGACCACCAACTCTAAATGATAAGGGCCTGATTCCACGACTTGCCCCCCTTTTGATGAGTTAGAATGACCAGGAGTTGCAGCTATTTTTGTAGGGGCATCTTGATTGATTTGAGCAACAGTTTTTATCACGGAAGCATTTGGATTAGCAGCATTTGTGGCCTGCATACCTTTGCTATAGACTACTACTAACATCAGTCCCGCAGTACCTGCAACGATTAAACCTGTCTTGAGAGATTTCATTTGTTTGAGTTTTTGCGTACAATTATTAAAAATAATGACACCCAAAAATGAAATCAGGATGAAATTTCTAGAATGTAATACAGATATAGGAGTCGCCAAGGCTATTAACCATCCTGGCGATTGCTATACCTTCCCATCTTCAATAACTGGCTGAGGTTTTTGAAGCCGTAAAAATTTACCAAACTGAGCATACAAAGCTGGTAAAACTAACAGCGTTAGTGCTGTAGAAGTAAATAACCCTCCTAAAACTACTACGGACAGCGGTTGCAGAATTTCCTTTCCGGGCCCGCCTTCTAAGACTAAAGGTGCTAAACCTAAAGCTGAAGTTGAAGCCGTCATCAAAATAGCATTCAGCCGTTCCATCGAGCCTTTAATAATTGCTTCTTTGAAAGGTATTCCTTCGGCAAATTTAGTGTTGTAGTTATCTACTAATAGCAACCCGTTGCGGGTGGCTACGCCAAATAAAGTCACAAAGCCAACTAAAGAAGCTACAGAGATTATACCACCAGTCAAAGCTACCGAAATTACACCTCCCACTAATCCGATGGGTAAATTGATCATAATCATCGCAGTTGAAGGGATTGACTTGACAGAAATATACATTAATACTGTAATGACTAAAAAGGCGATCGCACTAAATACCATAATATTTTGCGAAGCTCTTTGTTCAGCTTCAAATTGACCGCCGTATTGGATAAAATAGCCAAAAGGCAACTGCACCTCTCGTTTAACTTTAGCTTGAATTTCATTCACAACCGATCGCAAATCTCGACCTTTCGCATTAGCCGCCGCCACAATCAACCGGGAAACATTCTCGCGGTTAATCGTATTTGGGCCCGTACCGTATTTAACCGTCGCAACTTGGGCGAGGGGAATTTTCCCCCCCCTTTCATCCCCCCCTTTATAAGGGGGGGAAAGAGGGGTTTCATCCCCCCCTTTATAAGGGGGGGAAAGAGGGGGGGTATCAACCAACAAATTTTGAATAGTTTCTAAGTTATTTCTAGCTTCAGGCTGCAACCACACAACTAAATCAAAAGTTTGCTGCACTTCCAAAACTTGAGAGACAACTTTGCCGTTTAAAGCTGTCTCAATTATTTCCGAAAGTGATCCGATTTTCAAACCGTATCTACCCGCAGCTTGGCGGTTGAATTTAATTTGAATTTGCTGCACTGGCACTTGCGGTTCGAGTTGCAAGTCTACAATTCCTGCAACTGTTTTCATTTGCGCTTCAACTTGGCCACCGATGGTGCGAAGCTGATTCAAATCTGGACCAAAGATTTTGACAGCAATTTGACTTCTGACACCGGATAAAACCTCATCCATTCGATGAGAAATAAAACCGCCGATATTTGGTGCAACTCCCGGTAATTTACCAAATTCCTGCCGCAATGATTCCAAAGTTTTCGGTCTATTTTTCATGCCCTCCTCGCTCAAACCGATATCGATGTGAGCCAAATTGACTCCCGCAGCATCAGCATCACCCGGAGCTCTGCCCGATCGCACTTGCACGTATGAAAACCTGGTATCATCCTTAAGTGCATCTTCGATCGCAAAAGCAGCGCTATTCGTCGTTTCCAAAGACACGCCCGGATAAAGTAGAACAGTATTCACCAAAGTTTGCTCCTGAAACTCCGGCAAAAACACCCGTCCAAAAGATGGCAAAATAATTAAGGCTGCCACCATACTAGCAGCAGCTAAAGTTAAAATAATCGCCGAATAGCGCATGGACAATTCTATAAAAAAGTGATATATCTTTTTGCAGAATCTCGGCAACCAAGGTTCTTCAGCACTCATGTTTTTGTTAGGCAACAAAATAGCGCAAAGGGCGGGAGATATTAACAGCGATTCCAGACTAGAAATCACCACAACTACCAAGTAAGTAATCCCCATCGGCGTAAAAATTCGACCTTCTACACCGGGCAAAGTAAAAATTGGCGAAAACACAACGATGCCAATAACAGTCGCTCCAATTAACGAATCGCGCACCTCCTGACTGCCATCAAAAATCACATCCATCACCGGGCGAGGATGATGAGAAGCCGTATTTTCTCTCAAGTTTCGGTAGGTATTTTCAGCGTAAACGATCGCATCGTCGATCGCAGTGCCGATCGCCACCGACAACCCACCCAAGGTCATCGTATTCAATCCCAGCCCCAGCCAATTCATCGCCAGCAGCCCCAAAAGCCAAGTTAGGAAGAAATCGAGCAAAACCACCGTCAGAGTCCGCCAATTCATCAAAAACGGGATCAGGATGACGGTGACAATGATGCTACCTTCCACTAAAGCCGATCGCACATTTTCCACCGAAGAATTGATATACTCTTCCTGGCGGAAAGTCACAGTAACTTTAATATCTTTGGGTAAAGCTTGCTGCACCTCAGCCATTGCCGCTTCCACAGCTTTAGTTACCGTCGGAGTATCAGCAACTGGCTGTCTATTTACCATCACAATCACAGCTTTTTTGCCGTTAAAACTGCCATCGCCCCGTTTGATACCAGCACCAATCTTGACATCAGCTACATCCCCAATTCTGACGACGATTCCTTGGCGAGAGGCGATCGCAGATTGCTGCAAATCTGCGATCGATTCAATCCTGCCCACACCCCGAATCAAAGTTTCTTTATCCGGCGTAATTAAATAGCCACCGGGCGCATTAACATTCGCAGCCGCCACAGCTTCCGATACTTGCTGCAACGAAACATTAAATGCTTTCAATTTCGCAGGTTCTACTAATACTTGATACTGCCTTTGTTCGCCGCCGTAAGCCACCACTTGAGCAACGCCAGTCACTGCTAAAAGCCGATTTGTGACTTGCCAGTCAACCAGACGGCGCACTTCCATCAACGAAGTAGTTTCTGATGTAAAAGCATAGGTAATCACAGTGCCTACAGGTGAAGTTGTCGGAGAAATTTGCGGTGTTTTTACTCCTACTGGAAGCTTGCTTTGAGCTTGCTGTAACCTTTCTGTAATCAACTGGCGGGCTTGATAGATTTCAGTATTCCAATCGAAGATAACTTTAACAACAGAAATACCCACAGCAGAAGACGATCGCACTGCTGTCACCCCAGGAGTTCCGTTAATCGCACTCTCGATCGGCAATGTTACCAAAGACTCGATTTCTTCTGGTGCTAAACCGGGTGCTTCCGTCTGAATTTCTACCTGCGGCGGTGCGAAAGGTGGGAAGACATCGAGCGGCATTTTCGGGATGATATACAATGTCCAAAGACTAATAATAATCGTGGCGAGAACGACTAGCCAGCGGCGGTTGATTACCCATCTGAGAATTGTGCTGAACATTCTATTGGTTATTTGTTATTGGTTATTTGTTATTGGTTATTTGTTATTTGTTATTGGTTATTTGTTATTGATCTGAATTTCTGGCTCTTTAGCTTTAACGTGATGGTTGTCATTGTGTAACAGCAATTCATCGTTCAAAGTCTGTACAGAGGTAGAAAAACCATTATTTGCTGTATTGTTTTTAGAATCCGCTGCTAGTGCTGGCAATTTGCGCCGATTTCCCCAAAAAGCCCCGATCGCAAAAGTCAGAGATGCGATCGCAATTCCTCCCCCGATTCCAGCCCACAAAGGCACGGGAAAACTGTTAGAATTAACCTCTGTCACCTTGGGAGTTACTTCCTTCTTATCCTCAGTTTTTGAAGGTTTGCTACCGCCCCGCAAAGATTGAGCGTAAAGTTGAGGTGCACGCTGAGTAACAATTAAATCTCCCTCAAACAAACCGCTCTTAATTTCTACTAAATCCCCGGAAGTTTGACCGAGTGCGACTTCCATAGCTTGAAACGCATCGCCGTTTTTGACATAAACTAACTGTTTTCCGTTTGCTTCTACCACTGCTGAAACAGGAATTGCCAAAATATTTGTTGCAGTTTTGTCGGTTAAAATTTCCAACTCGGCAAACATTCCCGGCTTTAAAATTCCCTCAGAATTATCTAATAAAGCTTTTACCGGCACAGCGCGGGTTTCCCCTTCTACTATCGAGCCAATGAAGCTAATTTTTCCCCGGAAAGTACGGTTTGGCAAACTAGCAATTTTCACGGTTAATTCCTGACCATTTTTGACCAGATTCAAGTCTTTTTCATAAATATTTGCTGTGGCAAAAACGCTGCTATCGTTTAATATGCTCATCAGCGGTTTTTCAGCCGAGTTGACTGATTCGCCTGGTGTGATTTCGCGATCGGCGACAATCCCTGCAATGGGAGCGACTACGGTGACAAGTCCTTTATCGTTGGCGGCAATTCCTAGTTGTTGCAGCCGCGCTTCATAAGCTGAACTGCTAAGACGAATCCGGGATTGAGCTACTTCTAAAGCAGATTTAGCCCGTTTGAGTTGAGCCTCTGTTTCGAGAACTTCCCGGCGGCTCAAAGCTTTGGTAAGTTGAGCTTTTGCTTCGGCAACTTTGCCTTGAGAATCGCGCAATTCCCGCAGCGGCAGATCTACTTCGGCTTGTTTGATTTCGGTTTCGGCTTTGACAACTTCAGGACGGCTTTTTGCCTTAGCAACAGTGGCTTTTGCTTCTGCGAAATGAGCTTGCGATTCCAGCATTGTCCGCCGCGCGATCGCCCCTGATGCCACTAATTCTTGGTCGCGATCGAACTGTTCTTTCGCAACAGTTAATTCGGTTTCTGCCCGCGCTATTTCGGCTTGCGATATCTCAACCTGACGCTGATAGTTTTCTTTAGCAACTTTCACGACTGAACGATTGTTTACTAATTGTTGTTCTTGTTCGTATTGCTGAGTTACTGCTGTCAGTTGGGTTTTGGCTTGGGCGATTTCGGCGGCGGATATGTTTAATTGGCGATCGTAATTTTCTTGAGCTAACTTAAAGTCAGCCTGCGCCTGTTGCAAATTGCCTTCAGCTTCGGCTCGTTTTGAAACAGATTCAACGCGCAATTGCCCTAATTCCGAACTAGATAAAACAGCAAGGATTTGACCTTTGGAAACTTTGTCCCCAGGCTTTACTAACAACTCTACCACCGTACCGCTGACGGGAGCCCGAACTTCTACTTTTTGATTGGGCAGAGTTTCAATTTGTCCGGTAGTTTTAATACCCACAGCCAATCGCTGAGCTTTCACCGGTTCAACTTTGATTCCGATCCGTTTTGAAGTTTCAGCATCAACGGAAATAGCAGCAGGAATTTGAGTTGTTTCGCCACTTTGGTGAAATTCATCTCCGTGTCCCGCGTGGGCGAAAACAGCGGTGGGAGAAGTCAACAAAATCAGGCTTAACAAAGTTCCATAACCACTGCTAATAATTGCGGTAAATTGAGCAGATTTGTGAAATATCATCGTTGGCATTATCCTTGAAATCAGGTTGAGTGCCAAAGGCTTAGCGGTTGGTATTTTGCCCAACTAAGTAAGTGAATTTAATTAACTAAAGTTACTTATTAGCATTTTCCCAGAAGCGACCGCTAAACCATGACCGAGAGCGCAGAATGCTCTCCTAAACCCAGTCTTTCACTGACAAATGAAATTAGGATGAAATTTTGCCTCAGCAACCCAGATGCCCACCGGCTTCTAAAATACGCATATAAGTTGTCCCTAATGTCAAGCGTTTATGCTGTAATTTTTTTTCTGCTTCTGCTTCTGCTTCTGCTTGCTCTTCAATTTCCTTGGTCAATGCACTCACTAGCTCTTCTGCGGCTTCCTTAGATTGATAAGTAGTGTTTAATTCCAAGCTGTTCGAGATCATGAACTACTCCCTGTATATAATTTGTGGCTGACTTTCATACTGTAGAGGGATGACTTCTCATTTGTCTACAGTATATTTACGGAAAAAATGAAATGATTTGAACTTTGACAAATGCTAATAGCTGTGAAGGAGCTGAATGACTGTTATAGCAGCCTTGTTGCTACTTGTTCAGAGCCTCAATTTCTTGCTTTTGTGAAGCAAGTATTTCCTGAACTCTTGACCTACCGTGATTCATCTCACTCATTTTGTGGCTTTGTGTCACGTCTTGTTTGGCGAGCTAAATTACTGTTTGTACCAAGTTTTACGCCACTCTTTCATTTGCTGAATTTCTTGTTTTTGCGAAGTCAGAATTTCTTGAGACAATTTCTTCATTTCCGGCCGTTTCGACTTCTTCAAAGCATCTTCAGCCATCACTAAAGCTCCTTCGTGGTGAGGAATCATCGCATTAATAAAACGCAAATCAAACTGAGCGTCAGCAGCGCCTAAATCCATGCTCATCATCATGCTTTGCATCTGTTCGGGAGTCATTGCCATCATGTGACCCATTGGAGCATGATAAGCCATTGGCGTACTGCTGGCTTTGGAATACCATGTTTTTCGCCACTCTTTCATTTGACTAATTTCGCGTTTCTGAGCGGCAATTATGTTGGTTGCAAGTTTTTTCATTTCGGGGCGTTTGGATTGTTTAAGCACATCTTGAGCCATGTTTACAGCACCTTGATGGTGTACTGTCATCCCATCAATAAATCGCAAATCGTAGTCGGCATCAGCGGGGCCTAAGTCCATTGACATACTGTGATTCATGTCACCCATGTTGTGGCTTTTTGCCATGTCTTGTTTGCTGCTGGCTGGGGTTGCTGCGGTAATATTTGGGGCTTGAGTTTGACTTGAAGGGGCTTTTGAACAAGCTGCTAGCACTCCGCTGGTGAGGACGGTTGCACAGGTTAATGTCAGAGCTGTCAAGCTGGTTTTTAATGAGATTGATTTCATAGTTTTTATATCTTTTAAATTGCCACTTATATTTATATTGTCACATAAAGATGAAATTAGGATGAAATTTAGAAAAATCTAAAAACGAGAATTTAAAATATACAATTGACTTGACTCTCTTGCTAACTGGAGACTATATAATTAAATTAATTCATTAATAAAGCAGAGTAGTTTCTGCTGAGGTTGAAATTATGACTCTACAGTTAAAAGTTCCCACAATGGCTTGTTCTGCTTGTCTGAATACGATCGCACAAGCAGTCAAAACCCTCGATCCAGCCGCCGCAGTTGAGGCCGATCTCAAGACAAAATTGGTGACAATTCAAACTGTGAAGCCGGAAAGTGAAGTCAAATCTGCGATCGCATCTGCTGGCTATCCAGTCGCTTGAAGGCAGAATATTGCCAAATCCCAATTCCCAAATACCTATTCCAGAGTGCATATATGGACAATCTCACACTCAAACTCCAAGGCATGAGTTGCGCTTCCTGTGCCTCTTCCATTGAACAAGCAATTAAATCTGTTCCCGGCGTAATTGAGTGCAATGTCAACTTTGGCATGGAACAAGCAAGCATCCAATACGACTCCAAAAAAACTAGCTTAGAAACAATTCAAGCAACTGTTGATGCAGCGGGATACAAAGCTTTGCCACTGCCAGAAATGGCTGCGGATGAGGATGATAGCGATCGCAAAAATCGCAAATCTGAATCTCAAAACTTGCAGCGGAAACTCTGGACAGCAGGTATCACCAGCATCCTGCTAGTTGTGGGTGGTATTCCGGCGATGACCGGCCTGCATCTGCCATTTATTCCCGCATGGCTGCACAATTTTTGGCTGCAATTAGTGCTGACAGCACCAGTACAATTTTGGTGCGGAAAATCATTTTATATAGGAGCTTGGAAAGCGCTAAAACGGCGCGTAGCAACAATGGATACCCTGATTGCTTTGGGTACAAGTGCTGCTTACTTCTATTCTGTATTTGTGACGTTTTTTCCGAATTTCTTCATAGCCCAAGGATTGAATTCTAGCGTTTACTACGAAGTAGCTGCTAGCGTTGTTGCCTTAATTTTGTTGGGTAAAACTATAGAAAATCGGGCGAAGGGAGAGACTTCGGAGGCAATTCGGAAACTCATGGGTTTGCAGGCGAAAACGGCTCGAATTATTCGCAACGGGCAAGAGTTGGAAGTGCCCTTAGCCCAAGTGGAAATTGGCGATGTTGTGCAGGTGCGGCCCGGCGAACAAATTCCCGTAGACGGAGAGGTGATTGAAGGCTATTCAACAATAGATGAAGCAATGGTAACGGGGGAAAGTTTGCCTGTCAAAAAGCAAATTGGCGACGAAGTAATCGGAGCCACAATTAACAAAACGGGCAGTTTTAAGTTTCGCACTACTAGGATTGGCAAGGATACATTTTTAGCTCAAATTGTCAAGATGGTGCAGGATGCTCAGGGTTCAAAAGCACCGATTCAAAAGTTAGCGGATGAGGTGACAGGCTGGTTTGTACCCGCAGTAATTGCCGTCGCTTTAGCTACTTTTATTATCTGGTTTAACGCGACTGGAAACATCACTCTAGCTACAGTGACAATGGTGGAAGTGCTGATTATTGCTTGTCCCTGTGCTTTGGGTTTGGCGACTCCGACTGCTGTGATGGTTGGCACGGGTAAAGGTGCAGAAAATGGGATTTTAATTAAAGGAGCTGAGAGTTTAGAATTGGCTCATAAAATTCAGGTGATTGTGTTAGATAAAACCGGAACTCTCACGGAAGGAAAGCCGACTGTCACTGATTTTGTCACAATTAAAGGAACGGCAAATAGTAATGAGTTACAACTGCTAAAATTGGCAGCATCTGTTGAGCGAAATTCGGAGCATCCTTTGGGGGAAGCTGTTGTTAGATATGCTCAATCTCAAGAGGTTAGTTTAACAGATGTTAAGGATTTTGAGGCGATCGCAGGAAGTGGTGTGCGCGGGGTTGTAGGCGGAAAGTCGATCGCACTTGGAACGCTGAGGTGGATGCAGGAACTAGGTTTTGATACTGAATATCTGGAACTGCGCGCCAAAGCTTGGGAATCTGCCAGCAAAACGGTGGTTTGGATGGCTGTAGAGGGGAAAATTGAGGCTATTTTGGGCATTGCGGATGCCCTAAAACCGTCGTCAGCGCAGGCGGTACTCGCACTGCAAAAACTCGGTTTAGAGGTGGTGATGCTGACAGGAGACAATCGCACGACTGCGGAGTCGATCGCACATTCTGCTGGTATCGATCGCGTTTTTGCAGAAGTTAGACCAGACCAAAAAGTAGCTCAAATCCAAGCACTGCAAGCACAAGGCAAGATTGTCGCGATGGTGGGAGATGGGATTAATGATGCACCAGCTTTGGCCATAGCGGATGTCGGAATTGCGATCGGTACAGGGACTGATATTGCGATCGCAGCTAGCGATATTACCCTAATTTCTGGAGACTTGCAAGGCATAGTTACAGCCATTCAACTGTCGCGCGCCACCATGCGGAACATCCGCGAAAATCTATTTTTTGCCTTCATTTACAACATCGCTGGAATACCGATCGCAGCGGGAATTCTCTACCCGATTTTCGGTTGGCTGCTCAATCCAATTATCGCCGGCGGAGCAATGGCTTTTAGTTCTGTTTCCGTACTGACTAATGCTTTGCGATTGCGTAGTTTTAAACCAAAATTTATTGCCTAAATTAGGAGGAATTAGATCAATGTTATATCATCGTCAAATTTGGGGAACTCTCGCGAGTGTAGGAATTGCGATCGGAATTGCGTCGGGAGTTCAAGCTTCCGAAATGTCGCTCAAGCATCCTACTTCAACAACTCAATTCCGCAGTATTGAACAGCCGCTAAGTTTAAAAGTTGGCGTAACAGCAGGCGGATTAACATTAATTGGTTTAGAACTATGGTGGTTTTTGTTCAGTAAAAATAAAGCTAAAAGCAGGTAAACTGTGCCGACGCGGTTTTTTCAGCAGGATCTCGCTAAAATTGAAGAAAGCTTAAAAATTTGGAGTGAGCTAAATGCAACTACTACACACGATGCTCCGAGTCGGAAACCTGGAAGAGTCGGTCAAATTTTATACCGAAGTGCTAGGGATGAAACTGCTGCGACAAAAAGAATATCCAGATGGTAAATTCACCCTGGCTTTCGTTGGTTACGGCGATGACTCCGACCATACTGTTTTGGAATTAACTTACAATTGGGGCGTCGCAGAGTACAATTTAGGGGATGCTTATGGCCATATTGCGATCGGCATTGATGACATTTACGGTACTTGCGATGAAATTAAAGCCCGTGGTGGTAAAGTTAGCCGCGAACCAGGCCCGATGAAACACGGTTCAACTGTCATTGCTTTTGTCGAAGATCCAGATGGATATAAAGTGGAATTAGTTCAACTAAAAAATCGATGTGACTAGGAAGAAACCGGGTTTCTGCGATAATTTTGGCATCTTCACCGAGATTTTGTGAAGAAACCCGGTTTCTGACTCGCACCCATCGCCCAACCATCCAAGAAACCGGGTTTCTGCGATAATTTTGGCATCTTTACCGAGATTTTGTGAAGAAACCCGGTTTCTAAACCCCACACCATTAAATTTTATGGTTTCTTTTTCGGAACCTTTAAGACTTTATCCGCCGCCATCTTATCAATGATTAAGTCGCTGATAATTTGAGCGCCGTGGGAGGTGAAGTGCAAACCATCATTAACTTTTACATAGCCTCGCTTCCCAGATTTGTCAGCAACTACAGGAGTAAATTGACCGCCTTCAGCAAAAGTATCCCAAGTTGAAATAAATTGAATTCTGCCTGAAACTTTACTCGCTTTTTTATAGATATCGTTCATAATTGGAAATTGATTGAGATAGAAAGACTTATTAGATATCGATTGACCCACCCAGTACACTTTCTGCACAGATGAATATTTCAATAATTCCGCATATTTATCAACTCTTTCTTGATAAGCTTTTTGCCATTCTTTAGTCATAATTACTCGGTATTTACCTTGATAATCATTGATATCTTGGGTGTCATTTCCTCCAAACAAAACTATGATTACATCTGGTTGATAATCATTGATTAGTTCGCGAGTTCTGGCATACCAATCATAATAATCTATCCGATTTAAGCCACTAGATACTTTGTAGTCAATTTTCGTATCGGTGATATTATACTTTTCCTTTAGTGTGTACTGGAGTTGAGTTCCTAAGTCGAGCATTACGGAATCTCCAACAAATAAAAATTTGCGGTAAAGTCTAGTCAACTTGGGTTTGGCTGCGATTGTTTGTTTAGCTGGTTTTACAGTTGATTTTTTTGCTTGAATGGCTGGTTTTTGTTCGGTTTTTGCTGATTTAGATGGGGTTTTATCAAAATCGATATCTTTGATTTTGCTCCAAAAATCTTGTTCTGATTTCCTAAAACCGTCCATCTCAATCTTCCTTGCTACTTGCTTAATCTCTGGACTTGCGAAAGGAGTTGAGGAAAAACTTTTCAGAAATAAGGATAAGTTGGTAAATATTAAAGTTAGAATTACAGAAGTAGCGATTAGCAGAATTTCCTTGTCTCTCATATTTCTTAGAAATTAAAGTAGATAAAAGGCGGGACGGTACTCGGCCCTAGCATCAAAATAGCATACACGAATAGGGAAACTAAGACAACCCGAAAAAATATGTTTTTTAAGGAAAACACGATTTGTAATATTTGGGAAATTCGATCGCCCCAGAAGTTGATCGCGCCGATGACTGCAATTACTAAGTACAATTGCCAAAAGTTAAATTGAAAAGTCTTGACGGAAGAATGGAAAATTCCTTGGAATAAATTCATCGCTGTTTCCCAGTTGGGAGTGCCGAAAAATACCCAACTACCAGTGACAAAACTAAACGTCAAAAACCAACTCAAAAATCTCGCTGTTTTCGGATATAAATAATCCAATTTGAAGTGGATAGCTTGGGGGATATCTCTGCATAAATGGGTGACAACTAATCCTAAACCATGAATTGCTCCCCAGACAATAAAGTTTAAACCAGCGCCGTGCCAAAATCCGCCGATCGCCATTGTGCAGAATAAATTCAGATATTTTCTCAATTTGCCGTGCTTATTGCCACCTAGCGGGATGTAAACGTAATCTCTCAGCCACTCGGAAAGACTGATGTGCCACCTTTTCCAAAAATCTTGGAGGCTTAAGGATTGGTAAGGCATATTAAAATTGACAATCGGTTTGAAGCCTAGCAAACAGGAGATACCATTGGCCAAATCTGAGTAGCCACTGAAATCCACGTAAATCAAACAAGAATAGGAAATTACGGCGAGGATTAAATCGATGCTACTATATTGTTGGGGGACTTTGAATGGGAGTTGAGTGAAGTTAAATAAGAAGCTGGATAAAGTATACTTTTTGAAGAGTCCAGACAAAATCAAAACTAGAACTTCTTCGATTTGATAGTCGTATTTTTGGGATGAATTTAGTTGGGAGTAAAATTCTGGAGCTCGCGATATCGGCCCGGAGGCAATTTGGGGAAAGTAGGTGATGTAGGTGGCGTAGTCTATAAATTTGGGACAGGAGAGTTTTTTCTGGTAGCAGTCGATTAGATGGGAAATCATTCTAAATGTATAGAATGACACTCCGACGGGAACGAGTATTTGCAAGACTTGGAAGCTGGCGGGAATTTTGAGCTGGTTGAGTACGTCAAATAGAGAAGTTACGAAAAAGTTGCAATATTTGAAGATGCTGAGGTTGGCAATGTTGAAAATTATGCCGGATATTAAAGCAAGTTTTTTGTATTTTCCGTTGCAAACAGCCCGGAGAATGATATAATTGTAGACAGTCCCTAAAAGTAACAGTAAAAGAAAGTCGAAACTCCAAAATGAATAGAATAACAAGCTGGAAAGTAGGAGAACAATTTTATATAAATTGACTTTGTGCTTTAAAGATAGGATGGCACTAAAGATAATTAGAAAAAAGACTAAAAATTGGTAGGTGGGAAATAGCATGAGTCTCAGCAGATAAAAAATTGGATGATAGTGATATCTTCAAAAAGCCGAACAAGCTATTTATAATTAATGAAAATCCCTGTGATTATGAGGAACCAAAGTGCAGCCAACAGACCCTAGCAAATTTACCGATGAAGCCTGGGAATCCATTGTCAAATCCCAGGATGTAGCCCGCCGTTTTGCCAATCAGCAGCTAGAGGTTGAACATTTGGCGATCGCCATTCTAGAACAACTTGGCTTAGCAAACACCATTCTCAGCTTGGCTGGCATAGATGTCGTCCGCTTTGCCCAACAGTTAGAAGCCTTTGCCAAACGACAGCCCAGAGTGACCAACGCTGACCAACTATACCTCGGTCGCGGCTTAGATGTGATGTTAGATGTTGCCGAAACCACCAGAGTGACTTGGCAAGATAATTTTATCGCCGTTGAACATTTATTAATTGGCTTAGTCGAAGATGAACGAGTTGGTAGACGTTTGTTGACGAGGGGCGATGGGCCACCGGGACGCCCTGGTTACGATCGCAAACCCGCAGCCGGTACGATCGATCGCCCAAAACTCGAAGAAGCCATCAAATCTGCCCGCGCTACGGCGAAAGTCACAGAAAAAAACTCCGAAACCAGCAAACCCAGCCGCAGCAACGCTAAAGCCCCAGATCAAGACGGGGAAGCTAGCAGCGACGCACTTTCCAAATACGGCCGCGATTTGACGGAAGCTGCAAAAGCCGGCAAACTCGACCCCGTAATCGGCCGCGACGAGGAAATTCGGCGAGTAGTACAAGTTCTTTCTCGCCGCCAAAAAAACAATCCGGTGTTAATTGGCGATCCCGGAGTTGGCAAAACTGCGATCGCCGAAGGTTTGGCCCAACGCATTGTCAACGGCGACGTCCCCGAATCTTTGAAAAATCGCCAACTATTTAGCCTCGACATGGGTAGTTTAATTGCAGGGGCAAAATTCCGGGGCGAATTTGAAGAACGATTGCGATCTGTACTGCGGGAAGTCATCGATTCCGACGGGCAAATTGTCCTATTTATTGACGAATTGCACACCGTTGTTGGAACTGGCGGCGGCGGTAGTTCCGGTTCAGGAATGGATGCGGGAAATTTGTTGAAACCGATGTTAGCCCGTGGCGAATTGCGCTGTATCGGCGCTACAACTCTCGATGAATTCCGCAAGAATATCGAAAAAGATCCGGCTTTGGAACGCCGATTTCAACAAGTATTTGTCGGCGAACCTAGCGTTGAAGATACTATTTCAATTTTGCGCGGATTGAAAGACCGCTATGAACGCCACCACGGGGTGAAAATTACTGATTCGGCTTTGGTGGCTGCTGCAACTTTGTCTTTTCGCTATATTTCCGATCGCTTTTTGCCCGATAAGGCGATCGACCTGGTAGATGAAGCAGCCGCCCACTTGAAAATGGAGATTACTTCTAAACCCGTGGAATTAGAAGTCATCGACCGCCGGGTGATGCAGTTGGAAATGGAAAAATTGTCGATCGAAGGTGAGGGAAAAGGTGCTCTATCTCCTGCTATCGGCCCGCGCATTGAACGCATCACATCTGAGATTGACATTTTGAAAGTCAAACAGGAAAAACTGTCTTCTCAGTGGTCTGGCGAAAAGCAGTTGTTGGATGCAATCAATAAATTGAAAGCCGAAGAAGACCAATTGCGAGTGCAAATCGAACAGGCAGAAAGGGCTTACGATTTGAATAAAGCCGCCCAGTTAAAGTATGGCAAGTTAGAGACTGCGGTGCGCGATCGGGAAGCGAAAGAATCGGAACTTTTGAAACAGCAAGCCCAAGGTTCTTCGCTACTGCGCGAAAAAGTGACTGAGGGCGACATTGCCGAAATTGTAGCGAAATGGACTGGCATTCCGGTCAACAGGTTGCTGGAATCGGAACGCCAAAAATTGCTGCAATTAGAGAAGCATTTGCACCACCGCGTGATCGGTCAACATGAGGCTGTGACAGCCGTTGCTGCGGCAATTCGGCGTGCGAGGGCGGGGATGAAAGATCCAGGAAGACCGATCGGTTCTTTCTTGTTCATGGGCCCCACAGGCGTCGGTAAAACTGAGTTGGCGCGGGCTTTAGCAGAGTTTTTGTTTGATAGCGATGATGCGATCGTTCGCATCGATATGTCCGAATATATGGAGAAGCAAAACGTCTCCCGATTAGTAGGAGCTCCTCCTGGATATGTTGGTTATGATGAAGGGGGACAACTTTCGGAAGCAGTGCGAAGACGTCCTTATTCAGTGGTGTTGTTTGATGAAGTGGAAAAGGCGCACCCGGATATTTTTAACATTTTGCTGCAAGTGTTGGATGATGGCAGAATTACGGATTCTCAAGGCAGACTTATTGACTTTAGAAATACTGTAATTGTGATGACTAGCAATATTGGTAGCGATCACATTTTAGATGTGTTTGCGAAGAAGGGAAAAACTGCGAAAAAGCCTGCTACTCGGAAACACGAAGTGCCTGATTTGTCAAGTCAAAAGACAAATTATAAAGTTGATGATGATGGTACGGTTGAGATTTCGGCTTCGCGAGTTTCTGATGCTGTGAGTGCTCCAAGTGTTCAGGAACCTGAAAGTTTACCGATTGCTGAACGGGAGACTGATGAAGAGTATGAACAGATGTTGAAACGGGTGATGACTGCTTTGCGATCGCACTTTCGGCCCGAATTTCTCAATCGGGTGGATGAGACTATTTTGTTCCATACTTTGAGTAAGACGGAATTGCGGCAAATCGTCAGTATTCAAGTCAAGCGCATCGAACGATTGTTGGCGGAACAAAAGATTACTTTGGAACTGTCGGATGCTGCGAAGAACCATATTACAGATGTTGGTTACGATCCAGTTTATGGTGCTCGTCCCTTGAAACGGGCAATTCAGCGGGAATTGGAAAACCCACTGGCTAATAAGATTCTGGAAAATGCGTTTGTGGAGGGTGATACAATTGCGATCGATTGCGAAAATAATGCTTTGCAATTCCGCAAAATAGAGTCTCGTCCGGCCTTGGTTGGTAATAGTTTGTAGTTGTGTTAGAAACAGGCAAGATGCCTGTTCCACAATGATTAATTCTCTTGTGGAACAGGCATCCTGCCTGTTATTCAAAATTAGGAACAGGCAAGATGCCTGTTATTTAAAATTAGAAACAGGCAAGATGCCTGTTCCACAAACCATCAATTCTCTTGTGGAACAGATTCAAAATGGTTCAAATTACTAATTGGACATGGTGCTGCTACCATAGGCATCCATGCTGTAGGCGGGAACACGAAGGCTGTAATCAATTTCTGTTGCTGTGACTGCTACAGCGAGTTTTTCAAAGGATTCTGAGTCCCAGTTGCGATCGTGAATGGGCTTTGACTGTTCGCCCAGGAAGTATGCTTGAGTACCAATCACTGATGCTGCTACCCAACCGACGATTAATAGGGCGATTACAATAGTCATAACTTTTTTCCCTTAAGTTTTGTTGCTTTATGTAAACTAATGTAACAATAACTAGCAATGAGCGTCAAGGTGGTGTAGCGTCGTGACAACCGTCCGACAGATAGGGAAAACCACACCTCTGGTCACTGAGCGGAGCGTCGTCCTGAGCGTAGTCGAAGGGTCGAAGTGTCCACTTCGACGTTATAGCCTTGGCTACTGCTATATGTAGGTTGGGTTGAGGAACGAAACCCAACTCTTCATCTAAAATAAGGTGTTGGGTTTCGCTATCACAAGGGCCCAACCTACTTCATCAATTTGAGAAACGCGATCAAAAAAGTTACTATAAAACATATTTTGAGATGATTTGACGATAGGATCGATCGCAGATCAGTATATGTAGGTTGGGCCCGTGGAACGAAACCCAACTCTAATTATGATTAAAACTCCGTCGCAGGCATGAGAAATTAGTGCAGACTTATAGGGTATGATTTATAAGTTTAATTTTAAGTAACTATTACCCATCCCCCATTACCAATTCCCAATTCCCAATTACCCATAATAATTATGCAAAATTCAAACTTAAATAACGACCCTTTGTGGTTCAAAGACGCGATCATTTACGAAGTGCCAATTCGCGCTTTTGCAGACAGCAATGCTGATGGTATCGGCGACTTTCGGGGGCTGACAGAAAAACTGGATTACCTACAAAATCTAGGAGTAACAGCAATTTGGGTACTGCCGTTTTTTCCTTCCCCATTGCGAGATGACGGCTACGATACTTCGCACTATACAACGGTCAACCCGATTTATGGCACTTTAGAAGACTTTAAACATCTTTTAGAACAAGCACATTTGCGGGGAATTCGAGTCATAATTGAGTTGATTGTCAACCATACTTCCGACCAGCACGCTTGGTTTCAGAAAGCGCGCCGTTCGCCAAAAGGTAGCAAAGAAAGAAATTTTTATGTGTGGAGTGATACGCCAGAAAAGTATCAAGATGCTCGGATTATTTTCCAAGATTTTGAAACTTCTAATTGGGCTTGGGATGGCGTAGCAAAAGCTTACTACTGGCATCGTTTCTATTCCCATCAACCTGACTTGAATTACGATAATCCTGCTGTGATTCAAGCCATATTAGATGTGGTTGATTTTTGGTTGGAACTGGGAGTTGATGGACTGCGAATGGATGCCGTGCCTTACCTCTATGAGCGCGAGGGCACTAACTGCGAAAACTTGCCAGAAACTCACGTATTCCTCAAACATTTGCGGAAGCACGTAGATGAGAAATTCCCCAATAGAATGTTGCTAGCTGAGGCGAATCAGTGGCCGGAGGATGCGGTTGAATATTACGCCTCTGGGGATGAATGTCACATGAATTTTCATTTCCCCCTGATGCCGCGTTTGTTCATGTCTGTACACATGGAAGATAGCTTTCCAATTATTGATATTCTCCAGCAAACTCCGCAGATTCCTAATAACTGTCAGTGGGCATTGTTTTTGCGAAATCATGATGAACTGACGCTGGAAATGGTGAGTGATGAAGACCGAGATTATATGTATCGAGTTTATGCTCAAGATACGCAGGCGAGGATTAATTTGGGTATCCGCCGTCGCTTGGCTCCGCTGATGGGAAATAATCGCCGCCGGATTGAGTTGATGAATGCTTTATTGCTCTCTCTTCCGGGTACGCCTGTGCTTTACTATGGTGATGAAATTGGCATGGGGGACAATATCTATTTGGGCGATCGCAATGGGGTGAGAACTCCGATGCAGTGGAGTGGCGATCGCAATGCCGGTTTCAGTCGCGCTAACCCACAAAGGCTTTACGCACCGCCAATTGTTGACCCTGAATATCACTATGAATCGGTTAATGTGGAAACGCAACGATCTAATCCAAGTTCTCTTTGGTGGTGGATGAAACGCCTAATTGCTATTCGCCAACGTTTCCAAGCATTCGGCCGCGGGACTTGCGAATTTCTTTACCCGGAAAACCGCAAAGTTATAGCTTTTGTGCGTACTTATCAAGATGAACACATTTTAGTAGTGGCGAATTTGTCTCGCTTCGTGCAGACGGCAGAATTAGACCTTTCGCCATTCAAAGGTGCTGTTCCGGTGGAGATTTTTGGTCGTACAGAATTTCCGGTTGTTGGTGATTCTGCTTACTTTTTGAGCTTGAGTCCTCACTCGTTTTACTGGTTTACTCTCACTGTCAAACACGAAAATCTTTCGCTACACATACCTCAAACTGAACAGCCGAAATTTGCGGTCAGTGGTAGCTGGAAAACTGCTTTTGCTACCAGTGAATTAACTGATGATCTGGTCTCTATTTTGCCTGAATATTTGCGATCTAGCCACTGGTTCAGTGGTACTGACAGGACTATTCAATCTTTGCAAATAGGTGAAGTTGTACCAGTTGAATGTAAAAATTCTACGGGGCTAGAATCAACAGTTTACATTTTGCTTTTGCAGTTAAGTTATACTGAAGGGATGGCAGAAACTTACGTTTTGCCTGTAGGTTGGAAAGAGATTCAAGGTGATGCGGACGAACGGGCGATCGCACAAATTCACTTCCCAGAAACTAACCAAGTCGGGGTACTATTTGATGCTGCCACAGATAAAGGTTTTCTCAGTGCTCTGTTAGAGGCGATCGCACATTCTCGCAATTACACAGGTGCGGCTGGTAAACTGGTAGGAGTTGCCGAGAATGTATTCCCATCAGAACCAGATTTGTCGCAGCTAGAACCGCACTTGTTCAGAAAAGAACACAGCAATACATCCGCAGCTTACGGCGACAGATTCGTGCTAAAATTATTGCGAAAAGTTGAAGAAGGTATCAACCCAGAATTAGAAATTGGGCGCTTTTTAACCGATCGCAAATTGATTCAACACTTTGCCCCAATTGCCGGTGCTTTGGAATATCAGGCCTCTGGAAAACCAGTAATGGCGATCGGGATACTGCAAAAATTCATCCCCGATAGCAGAGATGCTTGGTCTTATACCTTAGACACATTGCGCGACTATTTCGAGCAAGTAATGACAGTAGAAGCAAAGCATTCTACGGACAATTTGTCTACTGCACCAGAAAATTATTTGCCGAACGCAACCCCCGTACAAATACATCGACTCTCGAACTCTTTAGTATCTGATTTATCCCTAGAAATTCCTGAATTAGCTCGCGAACTCATCGGCTCTTATCTAGCCTCAGCCGAACTTTTAGGACAACGAACAGCCGAACTTCATCTAGCTTTAGGTTCTGACACACAAAATCCAGATTTTGCCCCAGAAAAATTTACTTCATTTTACCAGCGTTCCATCTATCAACAAATGAGAAATCTAGCAGGAAGGACTTTGCTGCTATTGAAAAAGCGGCTGTCCCAACTGCCACCCGAAACCCAAAAATTGGGACAAAATTTGCTCAACCGCGAAGACTTGTTGATGGAACGTTTCAAGTCTATTTTAAACTTGAGAATCACGGCAGATCGTATTCGCTGTCATGGGGACTTTCATTTCGGAAAAGTGCTTTATACAGGCAAAGATTTCGTGATTATTAATTTTGGAGGAGAACGAAATCGACCATTAAGTGAGAGGCGGATGAAGCGTTCTCCGCTGCGAGATGTTGCAGGAATGCTGCAATCTTTGAATTACGCTGTTACTTTGGGACTCCGCAATGAAGTAGAAAGCGGGATGATTCGTCCTGAAAATTTATCTGAGATGCAGCAGTGGGCAAATTTTTGGGATCGCTGGGTTAGCCTGACTTTTGTCAAGAGTTATTTGGCGACAGCAGCCGATGCAAATTTTTTGCCAAAATCTATCCCGGAAATACAAGTTTTGCTGGATGCTTACATCTTAGAAAAAACGGTTTCTGAGCTGGTGTATGAACTTAATTATCGCTTGGATTGGGTGGAAATTCCTATTCAGCGACTTCTGAAATTGCTGCAACGTTGACAGTTGACAGTTGAAGAGATTTCAACTGGTTACCAGGCCAGAGCCTGGTAACCAGTTATTTCTTCCTTCTTCCTTCTTCCTTCTTCCTTCTTCCTTCTTCCTTCTTCCTTCTATTTACTTCAAATAAAGAGATTTTTGATACAAAACTTGTTCTTGATGGGTTAACAAAGTGCAGTCAGAAAGTGGGTAAGCCACACAAGTAATAGCGTAGCCAGCTTGTAATTCTGAGGGCTTCAAAAACTTTTGTTCGCTTTGGTCGATTTCGCCACTAAGCAGTTTGACAAGGCAGGCAGAACACTCTCCTTGCTTGCATCCATTGGGGAGGCGAATGCCGGCTGCTTCTGCCATATCTAATATATATTGGTCGTCTGGTACTGCGATTGTGCGATCGAGCGCGAGATCCTGATTCACTAACCGAACTTGATAAACTGCCATTTTTTTCTTTGTATTATTATTAAGATTACTTTGGTGGCCGAGGGAGACGAAAATTCAGCGGGCTAAGGATTTGATTCAGGGCGCGCAATTGTTCAGCAGTACCCAAACAAATCAATATATCTCCTCCTTCAATCCGAGTTTCTCCGGTGGGCCCGACAATCAAATTGCCATCAGCATGGCGAATTGCTAAAATTAAAGCACCCGATTGCGATCGCAATTTAGCATCTCTCAAAGTTTGTCCGACGTAGACACAACTATTAGGATCGACCAAAAATTCTTCCATGTAAAAAGAACTTTCGGTACCGGTCAAAACACCGTCCAAAAAATCCATGACTTGAGGCCGCAAAGCTGCTGCGGCCATGCGTTTTCCGCCGGTGATGTAGGGGGATACGACAGCATCAGCACCACCCCGTGTTAACTTTTTTACGGCTTCTTCTGTGGTGGCGCGGGCGATCGCGCGTACCTTCGGATTCAGAGTTTTTGCCGATAGGATAGTGTACAAGTTTTCAGCATCCGAAGGCAAAGCTGCTACGATACAAATGGCGCGATCGATCCCCACACTCAGCAAAATTTCGTCCAGAGTAGCGTCTCCCTGGACAGCAGTGTACCCAACTGTCAAAGCGGCCTCAACCGATTGCACGGCCGAATCTATCACTACAAAAGGGATATTTTCTGCGTGAAATTCCAAAGCAATCTGACGCCCAGTGCGCCCAAAACCGCAGAGAATGTAATGTCCAATCAAAGAATCTACCAAGCGTCGCTGTTGCCTAATTCTTGCACCTTCTTGAAAATATCCTTGTATGAGGGCTTCTGTAAAGCGATTAACAATAAAACCAATCGCCATAACGCCCATCAAAATTAGGCACATGGTAAACATTCGCCCGCGTTTACCGAGGGGATGAAGTTCGCCGTAGCCCACCGTTGCTAAGGTAAATACGGTCATGTAAGCGGCATCGAGCAAAGACCATTTTTCCACCAGCCAATACCAGAGAGTACCGGTGCAGAAAATGCCGCCAAGGGCGATTACGCCGCCCATTAACTCTTTTTGCAATCGCTGATATTTTTGTTCGAGAATAGAATACACCGATCTCGCTGGCTGATTAGCTATTATCAGAAAATTGGGGTTAAAACCCCGTCCTAATTTATAATTCCGTCGCACAAGTGGCGATCGCTTTCATGAAGCATAGACTTAACCTGAAGAGAATTGCGAGTTAAATGACAACCCTGCATCAGTAAGTCTTCCACGTTCAAATTCCACAGTATCACCATACCATCCGCACTCGTACTAGCGATCGTCTTGCCATCTGGACTAAAACTCACATGACCCACCGCACTCTTGTGTCCCTTTAAAGTTTTGAGCAATGTACCATCAATTTTCCACAATCTTACCATTTTGTCTGCACTCGCCGATACCAGCATTTGGTGATCGGGACTAAAGCTAACATTTGTGATTTGACTGGGATGTTTAAACATACTTATTACTGTACCATTTTGGCTCGATATTTTTACATTTTTCGCGTCTACTACTGAAGCAGTTATTTGATGCTTTTCGTTGAAAGCGGTGTTTTTTACTTGGTCTTTATCTCCCTTGAGAATTTGAATTAGCTTGCCGTCAACTTGCCAGATTTTAACTGTATTATCATCGCTAACCGACACCAGCTTCTGACTGTCTGAACTAAAATTTACATTGATAATTTGATTGGTTTGACCTATTAAAACAGCTTTTAAATTACCGTTTGTTTGCCAGACTTTAATAGTATTGTCGTCACTCACAGTCGCCAGCATTTGACTGTTTGGGCTGAAAGTAACAAAACCCAACTTGGCGGTTGCAGCGCGGAAAATTATGCGTTGATTAAAACTGTAAACAACTTGTTCCAATGCGGTTAAAACCCGGACTTGGATATCTGATGTAACTCCAAGAGAGCGATTCATTTCTTGAACAGCCCTAATGCTTTCGATTAAAGCTTCGGGTTTTTTCTCCGCTGCAAATAGTGTTTCCGAAAATAAACTGAGAGTCAGGATTTTGTTGTTTCTTTCCTCAATAGAGGGTTGAACCCAGAAAGCAGCAATTAAGATAGAAATCAGGATTGCTGCACTTCCTGTAAAAATTTGCACTTTCAGTTGTTCTTCGCGCCAGAGTTTAAGTTGAGTAGCTTTTCTAAGTTTTTGCTCTGCGGAAAGTTCTTCTAATAACTGGTTTTCCCGACGCAATAGTTCTATTTCTGCTTGAGTTTGTTTTTCGCGATCGCACAATTGGGCAAATTCCGCCTCTTGGCTAGCCGCTAAAAACTGATAATCTTGGGTGCTCAAGCTTTTACCAGCAGCCCATTCTCGCGCATCTTGCAATGCTTGACCCCGCAACAAGCGAGATTCATCTTGACAATTCGCTCCTATCCATGCTGTTAGGGATTCGGCATAGGGCCGCAAGTCACAAAGAGCTTTTTCTACCCAGTTTCGGTTAAAAATAGAGGCATAAATTCGGTTAGATACCGTTAATTTTCCGCCTCGTTTTACCACTAATCCGCTCAGCCGCAATTCAGTTTGTTCGGAGGTATCATCGGCGTCGATCCCCCCTCCTGCCAGGGCGGGCACGGGGGCACCGCCCCTACAATCGGGGGGTTCTGAGAGTGGCAATATTTTTTGATATAGTCCTAATAACCTACTGGCGCGGTGCTGATTTCTGAGGATGCGATCGCGAATTGTTTTCAAATGCGCTGGCTCATCAGCAGCTTCCCAATTATCAATAATCTGAGATTGCACAATCTCCCCAATCAACAACTGGTTCGTAGTCATAACTTCAGTCCTTATTCCATCCGTTACATCCGTTAAATTCGCTACAAAATCCGCTGCCGAACCGACCTCCGTTAAATCCGTTAAATCCGCTACAAAATCCGCTGCCGAACCTTCTTCCTCCCCTTGAACTATCAATTTACACAGCTTTTGAGTCAGAAACGGTTGACCACCAGTCCACTCCAAAATCTCCTGTAAAACTGCTTGACAATTATCAACTTTCCCCTCAAACCCCTTGACTAAAGGCAAAGATTCATGTAACTTAAAACCCTGAAGTTCAATAGCTCGACCAATATTAAACGGCGTGCGAGTGGCATCGCTAATTAAATCCGACGGCGTAGCGACTCCCAGCAAAGCAAATGTTAACCGCTGATATTCTGACTTGTGAGCGCGTTTATTATAGCAAGATCGAATCAAGGCAAAAAAGTCATCTAGCGATTCTTTGAAACTGAGAACGCTATCAATTTCATCAATAAAAATGACAATACTTTGAGAAATCTTGACCAGCAATAACTCTTCAATTAACTCTCCTAAACGTTGGACTGGCGACATCAACTCTCTCTCTCGCCACCAAGTCATAAACTCGACTGCATCAAACAGGTCAAAATTGCACAAAAGTTTGTAAGCGACGCCACCGTACCACTTATCTAGAGAGACTTGCTGGTTGCCAATGTCCGAAAGGTCGATCGTAGCACAAGCAATGCCATCAGCCGAGAGCTTTTGTACAGTTCGCACCAGCAAACTAGATTTGCCCATTTGTCGGGAATTGAGCACGTAACAAAACTCTCCAGCTTTCAGGGCTTGATAAAGTTCCGAGTCAGCTTGTCGCACTACATAAGTAGGTGCATCTTGCGGTAGACTGCCGCCGATTTGGTATTGGTAATCGACTGTCATAATTTTGCCTAGAGTTAGATTATTTTGTCACTTCTGTTGTGCCTTTACCGCAAACTATGTTACCATTTTCATAGGTAGGTTCTGCTGGTTCAATTGTACCGGGAGAATCAGCTTCGCACAATAGGGAGCTAGTTGTTTTTGCATCTCCATCAGTAACTAAGCCGATTTTAACTTGTAATCGGCTGTCATTATCCGCCCTAAAATTCGATATTTCTAGTAAAACCGATAGTCCGCCAGGGAATGAATTCCCTGTCTCAAAGCTTAAGTCCTCTCAAAGAGGACTAATGAGTTTAAAAGTCTTCTCCTGAGTCCTCTTAAGAGGACTTTAGCTTTGAGGCAGGGGTTTAAACCCCTGCTGGACTTTGGTAAAGCGCGTGTTTATTGTCAGAAATTGGCAGATACTGCGAACGATAAAACGAGGAAATACTAATCCCTAATATCGAAATTTTTGCGTTTCTTTTTTGTCGGAATATTCTGGTTTAATCGCTTTAGTGCCGATCGCAAAATCGCGCAATTCCACCCTCGTAAACTTCACACCCCAAGGATCGGTAGTTGTATCCAACTCCTCCACTAAAGCATTATTGAGTTGATTGCGAGCCGTGTAAAGTTCCTCGACAGTTAATTTAGCAATCTGAGTCCGAATGGAAAGAATCAGCATATTGAACATGGCTTCCTTGAGATTCTGCACTTTGTAAGAAGCTTTTTCTAAGTCAATGATTCGCCAGTACACAATAAATTCAAGAGTGACAAAAACCCGATCGCTAGTTGCACATTGTTGCGGTGGCAGTTTTAACATTTGCTCGCGCAGAGTTTGTTGATAAGCGACTGTTTCGACAAAGGGAATCAGAAATGTCAAACCCGGTTCTAGTTTTTTGCGATCGTACTTTCCGAAAATTTCAACTAAGGCTTCATCTCCTTGACGGACGATTTTAACACTACTGGCTAAGGATACACCGGTAATTGCAAACAACACCATCAAAAAATACTGATACATAGTGAATCTCCTGGTAATTTTAAGCTGTGAACTAAAGATGAATTGATTTGGTTACAAAAGTTTAGCCGTTGATGTGAATTAATTTGTCAGGTACAACAATTAGCGTGTTTCCTTCGCGGCGCAAAACGTAAACTTTTTGTCTTGGTGCGATTCCTTGGGAATCTTCATTGCGGGCTTTCCAAGAAGCACCTTCATAAATCACCATTCCGGTTTCTCCTGGGAAAATTTCGGAGATAGTTGTCGCTTCCGTTGCTTCGGGAATCACAAACTTTTTGCGAACAATGAAAATCGGTCGAATCCAGATACTCAGGGCGAGGGATATCCCCATCCAGTAGAATATCTGCCAATCAAAATCTTCATACATTACATTTGCCCAACTAAACTGAAATGCGATCGCCCCTCTCCACAAAATAAAGGATGAAATTAGAGCAGCAACTCCCATCATTAGCACGTAAAATCTATATTTTTGGGGCTGGGTTTTTTGGATAAATAGATCGATCGCACTCAGCACAATTCCGATGAGCAACCACAATATCGGCGGTGTGAATGCGAAAGTTGGTTGATTAGTTGCTAATGCTAGCGGAAAAATTAGGATAGAATACACAATGTTTTTACCTCGTTGTGATGTGGTTCAACCTTGTTATTTCTCATCTAATCAGGTGGCTATTTGAGTTGGCGACTGAGTTATTCGAGAATTCATCGACTTTTCATCGACTTTGGGACGATTGGCATTTATGATGGTTTCAGTGTCTCGATTGTTATAAGCAATGCCGCGATCGCTCAGGCTGCGTCTCAAGTGCATTACCACAGTTAAATCGTCTCTGCTGAGAAACGGCTTTCCCAGTCAGAAAATCCTGGCGGAGGATTTGGGGATAGCCCAATCTACTGTCAGCCACTTCCTGAATGGCAAACCTGTGGATTATGCCAATTTCATCGAAATTTGTCGCGGATTGGGTCAGGAATGGCGCGATATAGCCGATTTTGAGGCGGAATCCCAGCCCGATGAGGTATTGCCAAGATCTGCAAAAATTGCGATCGCCCAATCCAGTGCAGACCATGAATTAGCTGTCAATTTGAGCGAAATTACTAACACAAAACAGTCAATTATTCAACCCTTACCAGCCGCAGCGCCAGAATTGCCGGGAGGACAAGTAGATTTAGTTTCTCGTTTTTATATCGATCGCCCTCCCATCGAATCCCGCTGCTACGAAACCATCAGCCAGCCGGGAGCCCTGATTCGGATTAAAGCTCCCAGACAGATGGGCAAAACTTCTTTAATGGCGAGAATTTTGCATCATGCAGAACAGCAAGGTTCTCGCACGGTGGCGCTGAGTTTTCAGCTAGCAAATAGGAGAGTATTCGCTAATTCAGATACTTTTTTGCAGTGGTTTTGTGCTAGCGTTGGTCAAGAATTAGGAATGCTGGAACAGTTGCCTAAGTGTTGGGAATTAGCAGATTTGATTGGTAGTAATCAGTGCTGTAAAGCTTACTTTGAACAGTATTTGCTGTCAGAATCGTCACCGCCTCTGACATTAGGTTTGGATGAGAGCGATCGCCTATTTGAATCCCCGGAAATTGCCGATGACTTTTTTGGGTTATTGCGAGCTTTGCACGAAGAAGCAAAACGCCGAGATATCTGGAAAAAGTTTCGCTTGATTGTGGTGCATTCTACGGAAGTTTACATCCCACTAGATGTGAATAAATCGCCGTTTAATGTGGGATTACCGATTGAATTGCCGGAGTTTAATGTGCAGCAAGTGCAAGATTTGGCAAAACGGCACGGATTGAGTTGGAGTGCTGCCGAAGTTGCAGAATTGATGGGTTTAGTGGGAGGTCATCCGTATTTAGTGCGACTGGGAATCTATCATATTTCGCGTCAAGATGTGACTTTAAATCAATTGGTAAAATCTCCAGCAATTGAAGCGGGGATTTACAGCGATCATTTGCGGAGGCATTTGTGGAATTTAGAGAAATATGCGGAATTAATGGAGGGGATGAGAGAGGTGGTGAGTGTTTCTGGGCCTGTGCGATTGCGGTCAGAATTGGGGTTTAAGTTAAATAGTATGGGGTTAGTTAAGTTGGATGGAAATAATTGCATTCCGAGATGTCGGTTGTATGAAGGTTATTTTTGCGATCGGCTAAATGACAAATAATTACCATTAGTAATTAATTGAGAATAACGAATACCGATCGCACTCAAGGGTCAATTCACTGCGAAACCAGCCCCATTGCTAAAATCCCCAAAATTTTATTCACATCTTTAAGGTAATATTCAGTCAGATCGATACTGATTATACTTGCATCTAATTTCATGAATTTCCAAATACTTCCAGTAGTTACTACTCCATAAATTGTTGAAACTTCATTACCTGCACGTTCGTTAAATATCCTGGCTGCTAACATTTCGGCTACGCATTGTCCCAAGCCAGCAGTAATATTTTCTTTTTTTGCTTCGACTAAGGTAATTATGGGAGCACTAACAAATAATATTTCTGATGAATTGCTGATAATAAAGTCGCAAATTCCATTTAATCCCCTTTCACTATCCACATCAAAATCTATGCCAGAAAATAAGTTAATGCGTTCTTTTGACAATCTTCTCAGATCGATTAAAATTGGACAAATAATCATTTCTGAACGCGCTTTTTCGCTGTTGCTGGCAACGGCTAAAGGTGCATTGTAGCGGACAATCTCTGTCAAGAGGGCGCTGCATTCTAATTCAGGTACATCTCCGAATAGATCGACTGTTTCTGAAGTGGTCAGTTCAAAGGTGCGCTTGACTTTTTCTAAACTAAAATCGCTGTAGGGCATTTGTTGCTCTTCCTATAATTTTTGAGATTAAACAGAATATAATTTGATTGTACTCATTGTATAGCAAACTGCATGAATCTCCAGGAACGCTTGCATAGTCATCTGATTCAAATTGTACGCGATCGCAACCCATACCTTTATAGCAATTTTATTTTAACGAACCGCGAAGGCGCTAAGGGCGCGTTCGGCGAAGCCGTTCCCGAAGGGTAGGAAGAAAAGAGAAGATGAGAGATAATGATATGAATGCTGTTTTGGGCGATCGCACTCGCTGGCAATTTTGGATCGATCGCGGTGGCACTTTTACTGATATTGTTGCTAAATGCCCTGATGGTAGATTAGTGATTCATAAGCTGTTATCTGAAAATCCCGATCGCTACACAGACGCAGCAGTTCAAGGAATTCGCGATATTTTGGGAATTTCCGCAGATGTTCCTATACCCGCGGCACAAATTGAAGCGATTAAAATGGGGACGACGGTAGCGACAAATGCTTTGCTGGAACGAAAAGGCGATCGCACAATTCTGCTAATTACCAAAGGTTTCGGCGATGCGCTGAGAATTGGCTATCAAAACCGCCCGAATATTTTTGCACGTCACATTGTGCTGCCGGAAATGTTGTACGATGGAGTGATTGAAGTTGTCGAACGCTACAGCGCCCAAGGGGAAGAGTTAATTGCTGTCGATCGCAATTTTATCCCGTCTTTACAGCAAGCATATAACGATGGAATTCGCAGTTGTGCGATCGTATTTATGCACGGCTACCGCTACTCGGAACACGAACAACAAGTTGCGGAAATAGCGAGAGAAATTGGCTTTACTCAAATATCAGTATCTCATGAAGTTAGTCCCCTGATGAAACTAATTTTTCGCGGAGATACTACGGTTGTCGATGCTTATTTATCTCCAATTTTACGCCGCTACGTCGAACAAATAACCAGTCAATTATCTGTAGGGGCGGTGCCCCCGTGCCCGCCCTCCTCCCTGCGCCGGCTTTCCCCGTATCCTCGCGATTCCGCAATTCCCAATTCCCAATTCCCAATTCCCAATTCCCAATTCCCAATTCCCAATTCCCAATTCCCCATTCCCAATTCCCCATTCCCTAAATTAATGTTTATGCAATCGAATGGCGGATTAGTAGATGCGGCACAATTTCAAGGGAAAAATAGTATTTTATCCGGGCCAGCAGGGGGAATTGTTGGTGCTGTTCAAACCAGTAAAAAGGCAGGTTTTGACAAAATTATTACCTTTGATATGGGTGGAACTTCGACAGATGTTGCCCATTTTAACGGCGAATACGAACGAGAATTTGAGACAGAAATTGCTGGTGTCAGATTGCGATCGCCCGTCATGGCAATTCACACTGTAGCAGCCGGTGGCGGTTCAATTGTATTTTTTGACGGAGCACGCTATCGCGTCGGGCCAGAGTCTGCGGGGGCGAATCCTGGGCCTGCTTGCTATCGAAAAGGTGGCCCTTTGACGGTGACTGATTGTAATGTGATGTTGGGGAAAATTCAGCCTGATTTTTTCCCGAATGTGTTTGGATTGAATGGAGATTTGCCGATCGCCTCTGATGTCGTAAAGCAAAAATTTGTCCAATTAGCGGGGGAAATTGGGGGCGAGAGGACACCGGAACAGGTGGCGGAGGGTTTTTTGGCGATCGCCGTGGAAAAGATGGCAAATGCGGTGAAAAAAATCTCACTTCAGCGCGGTTACGATGTTTCGGAATATACACTGTGCTGTTTCGGCGGTGCGGGAGGACAACACGCTTGTGCGATCGCCGATGCTTTGGGCATGAAACGGGTGTTTATTCACCCTTACGCGGGGGTGTTGTCCGCTTACGGTATGGGTTTGGCTGATGTGCGGGTAATGCGCGAAAGTGCGATCGAGCAACAATTAAGTCTCGAATTAATCACTGATTTGCACCATATTTTAGCACAATTGGAGGCAGAGGGAAAGAGTGAATTGAACCGCCCAGATACAGAGGGCGCTGAGTTAGAGGCAGAGATTTTAGTTGTTAGGAAACTGCACTTAAAATATCAGGGAAGTGACTCAGTTTTGGCGGTAAATTTCGATGCAAATATTGAGGTAATGCGGGCTGAATTTGAAGCAGCACATCGACAGCGTTACAGTTTTATTATGCCAGAAAAAGCGCTAATTGTGGAAGTAGTTTCGGTGGAAGTTGTAGAAAGAATGGATATGCCGGAAACATCCACAATTTCCTCTGATTATGGCACTGGCATCTTGCCTGTGCAAGCAATTGACAGCGTACAAATGTATGTTGCTGGCGGGTGGCGGGAAACGCCTGTGTACTGGAGAGAGGATTTGCGATCGCACGACTGTATTACTGGCCCAGCCTTGATTGTGGAAGCAACGGGAACGAATGTTATTGAACCTAGCTGGGAAGTCGAATTAACGACAAACAACGACTTAATCTTACATCGCAAATCTGTGCAGACGATCGCAGATAATCCCCGTTTATTTACGGTAAAAGTAGATCCTGTGTTGCTGGAAATATTTAATAACTTGTTTCGTGCGATCGCCGAACAAATGGGCATCACTTTACAAAACACAAGTTCTTCTGTTAATATCAAAGAACGCCTCGACTTCTCCTGTGCAATCTTCGACCAAAACGGGCAATTAGTAGCCAATGCGCCACACATTCCCGTGCATCTCGGCTCCATGAGCGAAAGTATTTCAGCTTTGATTTTAGAAAAAGCTGCTATGATTAAAACGGGAGATGTTTATGTGTCTAATAATCCCTATAACGGCGGTACACATTTACCAGATATCACCGTTATTACCCCAGTATTTGATAATAGTGATTCTCTTGTTCTATTTTATGTAGCCTCGCGGGGACATCATGCCGATATTGGCGGCATCACTCCCGGTTCCATGCCTCCAAACAGCATAAGCGTCACCCAAGAAGGCGTATTGCTGGACAATTTTCAGCTAGTAAGTGATGGCAAATTCCAAGAACAAGAATTAGTAGAACTTCTAAAAACTGGTATTTTTCCTGTCCGCAATTCTACTCAAAATATAGCCGATTTGCAAGCACAAATTGCTGCGAATAAACGTGGTGTTGAAGAACTTCTCAAGATGGTAGAACATTACAGCTTGGAAATAGTACAAGCTTATATGGGTTTCGTACAAGACAATGCAGAGGAGTCGGTACGCAGAGTAATTGATGTTTTGCAAGACGGCGAATTTACCTATCCGATGGATAGCGGCGGACAAATTAAAGTAGCCATTACTATTGACAAATCTACCCGCAGTGCCAAAATAGATTTTACTGGCACTTCTCCTCAACAAACCAACAATTTTAATGCTCCAGCAGCAGTTTGTAAAGCCGCTGTTTTGTATGTTTTCCGAACATTAGTAGATGACGATATTCCTCTAAATGCAGGCTGTTTGAAACCTCTCGAAATCATCAATCCTGAAGGCTGTATGCTGAATCCTAGGTATCCGGCGGCGGTAGTTGCAGGAAATGTGGAAACTTCGCAAAATATTACTGATGCTTTGTATTGTGCGTTGGGAGTGATGGCTGCTTCTCAGGGAACTATGAATAATTTTACCTTTGGAAATCAGCGCTATCAATATTATGAAACTATTTGTGGCGGTTCGGGTGCGGGTGCAAATTTTGATGGTACGGATGCGGTACAAACTCACATGACTAATTCGCGTTTAACCGACCCGGAAGTGTTGGAATGGCGGTTTCCGGTGTTGTTAGAAAGTTTTGAAATTAGGGCTAATAGTGGCGGTAATGGATGTCATTGTGGAGGGAATGGAGTTGTGCGGCGAGTGCGGTTTTTGGAGTCAATGACTGCGGGGATTTTATCGGGAAGGCGGGTTGTTTCTCCTTGCGGTTTGAATGGGGGAGAAAACGGTGTTTTGGGACGGAATTATGTGGAAAGGATTGATGGGAAAGTTGAGGAGTTGGGGAGTACGGCGACTGTGGAAATGCAGCCTGGGGATGTTTTTGCGATCGAGACTCCTGGGGGTGGAGGTTATGGTACTATTGTAGCAACAGTAAAATGAACTAAAGTCTAGGGGTAATAGTCATGGCTGACAATTCTTTCTTTGATGAGTCCAGTGATAATTCTTTAGTGAAATCCGAAATAGTTGCTAAATACTTTTGGGCATGGGCAAAAGTAATTATACCAAGAGCCAAGAAAAGGAGTAATAAAATTGGCTATATTGATTTGTTTTCTGGGCCAGGTAGCTATCAAGACGGTTCTAAGTCTACCCCATTACTCATTTTAGAGCGTGCTATTGCCAATCCAGATATGTCAGAAATGCTAGTAACGCTGTTTAATGATAAAGACTCAAATAATACTCGATCTCTCCAACAGGCTATAGCATCCATCCCTGATATAAATCGATTAAGACATGAACCAATAGTTTTAAATAAGGAGGTTGGAGCAGAAATTTTCCAAGCTATTCAAGAAATTAATAATAATGTTCCTACACTTTATTTTATTGACCCTTGGGGTTACAAAGGCTTGTCGCTAAAACTGATTGGCTCTATCATTAAAGGTTGGGGTTGTGATTGTATATTTTTCTTTAATTATAACAGAATTAATTCGGGGTTAAATAACCCAAAGGTAAAGGAACACATGAACTCTCTCTTTGGTCAAGATCGAGTAAATGTCCTTCAGACAGAACTGAAACCAATGTCCACTGAACAAAGAGAGTTAACGATTGTTAATGCTATTTGTAAAGCTTTAGAAGAAGTAGGAGGCTCCCACGTTCAAGATTTTTGTTTCAAAAATGCTACAGGTAATCGTACTAGCCATTATCTGATATTTGTATCTAAAAATCCGATCGGTCATTCGATTATCAAAGATATTATGGCTCGAAAAAGCTCTATTTTTGACCAAGGTGTACCGTCTTTTGAATACAATCCTGCGCCTGCAATACAGCTTTCACTATTTGATATTAAACCACCTGATGAACTCGAAAATATGCTGCTTGATGAATTTGCCGGACAAACTCTGACGATGCTAGAAGTTTACAACCAACACCACGTTGGCAAACGTTACATTAAGAAAAATTACAAACAAGCTCTTTTGAAACTAGAGGCTGAAGGTAAAATTAGAACAAATCCATCTAAACGACCAGAGAACACATTCGGAGACAGCGTAAAAATCACATTTTCACCAAAGTAGTAGTAGTTTTTTTCATCGAATTACGACTTATTTTTAAACTGTGGTTATTGAATTGCCTTTGATGTTTATCCCATGCTTCTGGCATTTCATCCCAAATTTTGTCATCAAGAAGTCTCCCAGCAGCTTTAGGTGTTCTACCTCCCCATTGCTTGAAGAAAAACGCGACTCCAGCATCCTGACATTGATCCCGAATACTTTGTGCCCATTCTTCCTGCATTGGACGGTGTTTTTGTCCCGATTCTCCCCCAACTATTACCCAATGAATGTCTGTTAAATCGAGTTGCAAAGGCCCTAAAAGTGGTTCGCAGGATAAAAAGCGTACCTTGGCATTGACTTGTCGCAAACAATCAATCCTGTTAACATAGTTTTGATTTTCCACAGATACCCCCATCCAAATATTATCAGACCAATCAAGTTCAGAGGCTAATTCTAGTAAACGTTCATGTCGCTTGGTAAGGATTTGATAAATATGGTGAGGAGTTTCACGCATTACCTCAAAGACTTGTTTCAGAAACTCAATAGAAACATCTTCGTGGAACAAATCGCTCATTGAGTTAACAAAAATACGACTAGGCTTTCGCCAAGTTTTAGGTTCGTTCAAACGTTTTGGATATTCCGTTAAAGTAAACCCGTTAGGAAAATTAGTATGGAATCGCTTTGTTAATGCTTCTGCATAGCAATGTGTACAACCTGGACTGACTTTATCGCAGCCAGTTGTTGGATTCCATGTTCTGTCGCACCATTCTATACCAGTATTAATGCTAGACATATAGTGACTTTACCCTTGAAACAACATTTTTGTGAAGCGCTGAAGAAATAAAAATTATATCTACTAATTGAGGTTACTCAGCGCCACTTACAACTTAATTATATCAATGAGTTGACTTAAATATCAACATAATTTAAAAGCACTTGCATCAAATCTATATCATGTTGTAAGATTGGGCTGCACGAGCATTTATTACCAAACCCTTCTAAAACAATTGTGCAAACACCTAATTTTTCAGAATTCAACCATCCTGTGGTCAAATCGCTTTTTCACCACAGCGATCAGGAATTATTGACCCTTTTTCAAACTCATCCCGATCAGGGTAAATTCTTCACCGCAATTTTTTGCCGCTATGCTCAAATTGTACACTCCCTGATTCGACATTCTGTCCGATCGCCCGTACAAGCAGATTACCTCTTCGCCCACACTTGGCTACACATATATCACGAACTCCGAGGTCTCGATTTGCGCCGCGAAACCCAAGAGTCCGATGGCGGCAATCTCAGTCTGCAAAACTGGTTAATTAATGTCACCGCTATCTGCATCAATCAAGCCGAATTGCCTCCTGTTGAGACGATTCATTATTCTCTACAATCAGCTCCACCTCCTCTGTGGTGTTACGTCAAACAAGCTTTAGAATTGTTAGCACCGCTACCACGTTTAGTTGTGTTGATGGCTCAGACTTTCCGCTGGAGTGAAACCAGAATTGCAGCTTACTTACAAGCAGAAGGCGAAGCAATTTCACCGGCTCAGGTAAAAGCTTTGCTACAAAAAGGATATCAAACTCTCGAATCAAATTTGCCACAGGATATTCGAGCTATTTATTTAGATCAAAATCTGGATTATCAACAAGCACTTGTTTAGCTAAACCCGTGCTGTACCTCTATGTCAGCGTCGGGTAGTTCACAGATACAAAGACAGGAAGCGGAGACAAATTAATGCCTGCCGCTTCCTGTCTCTGTCAGAGTTTTGGAGTATTTTCAAGGCTTTTTGAAGACAGATTGAGTCCAAATTTTGAACTTCCTCGAATCAAAAGCCTGAAACCCAGAGCCGATGGTGGGATTTGAACCCACGACCGTTCGATTACGAATCGAATACTCTACCCCTGAGCTACATCGGCATAGACAATTTTGAATTTTAGCACAACAGATATAGAAAATCAAGTAGTGTTGACAGTTGACTGTTGACCCTTCGACTCCGCTCAGGATACTGCTGTTAGCTGTTCCCAACTAGCCTTTTATGGACGGGCAGGATGCCCATCCCACAAGAAATTTACTTTTTGTGGAACAGGCCGGAGAGCCTGTTGCTGACGCTGTTAGCTGTTAACTGTTCCCAACTAGCCTTTTATGGACGGGCAGGATGCCCATCCCACAAGAAATTTTCTTTGTGGAACAGGCCGGAGAGCCTGTTGCTGACGGGCAGGATGCCCATCCCACAAGAAATTTACTCTTTGTGGAACAGGCATCCCTTCGACTTCGCTCAGGACACCGCTTGCCTGTTGCTGACGTGGCGCAAGATCTCAGTTAGTTCACACATCCAGTTCGCCGTCATTCCCGCCGCCTCTGGCACCAGAATAAACCAAACCCCGCTGCATATCAAGCGTCAGCATAGTTCCGTCCCGAATTACCCGCGTGGCATTCTCCACACCAACCATCACCGGTACGCCCAAACGCAAACCAATAATCGCGGCGTGAGAAGTCAAACTCTCTTCCTCCGTCACCACACCCGCTGCTTTCCGAATCATCTCCACAAAATCAGCGCTAGTGTGGTTGACTACCAAAATGTCTCCTGGGTGGAAATTCGCCACATCCGCAGCAGTATGAGCCACCCTGGCCATGCCGCTCACCGATCCCAGGCCGACACTGGTACCCTTGCCCAAAACCGCTGTCACCATCTCCACCTTAATCAAATCCGTTGAGCCAGCTACCCCTTGGAGAGTACCGGCTGTCATCACCACCAAATCACCGTCAGAAAGCAATTCTTTCTCTTGGGCGACATTGATTGCAGATTGAAATGTCTGACCGGTGGAGGGCAAATCTAGCACCAGCAGCGGTTTTACTCCCCATACCAGTTGGAGTTGTCGCGCTACGTCTACGTGAGGAGTAACTGCCAAAATCGGAGTTTTTGGTCGGAACTTCGAGACATTTCGGGCTGTAGCACCGGTTTTGGTCAGCGTCATAATTGCGGCTGCGTTCAACTGTTCGGATATTTGGCTGACGGCTTGGCTGATGCCGTTGGTGATCGATCGCCCAATATCTTCTACATTCCTAATATTGCCCTTAATCCCTTCCCTCTCCATCCGCACTGCAATTCTTGCCATCGTCGCCACCGCTTCTACGGGGAAACTGCCCACAGCGGTTTCATTGGAGAGCATCACCGCATCAGTTCCGTCGAGAATCGCGTTGGCGACGTCGGAAATCTCGGCGCGGGTGGGACGAGGATTGTTGACCATGCTATCGAGCATCTGGGTAGCGGTAATCACCGGAATGCCCATGCGGTTGGAGGTGGCAATTAGGCGCTTTTGCAAAATCGGTACGTCTTCGGCTGGTAGTTCTACTCCCAAGTCACCACGGGCAACCATTACGCCATTACATAGGGCGAGAATTGCTTCCATTTGCTCGATCGCCTCGTGCTTCTCGATCTTAGCAATAACAGGTACTTGCTTACCCGCACTAGCAATCAGCTCTTTAATTTCGAGCATATCCTGGGGATTCCGCACGAAACTCAGCGCTACCCAATCGACACCTTGGTCGAGACCAAACATTAAATCTTTGCGGTCTTTATCCGTCAGCGCTTTGATTGACAGGTAAACTCCCGGAAAATTTACGCCTTTGTTGTTGGAAAGCGGGCCGCCGACGACCACACGACAGTACAATTCGCGGGAATTGCGGTCTACTTTTTCCACGACCATTTCCACTTTCCCGTCATCGAGCAGAATGACTGCACCTTCTGGAACTTCATCTGCTAGAGGTTCGTAGGTGACGGAGGAAATTAGCTCGGTGCCTGGAACCGGGCGGCTGGTTAAAATGAAATGCTCGCCGTTTTTGACAACAATAGAGCCTGTTTCAAAGCGCCCTAAACGAATTTTCGGGCCTTGGAGGTCTTGGAGGATGGCGACTGGCTGGTTGAGTTCAAAGGATGCTTGCCGGATTAGGCGAATGCTCCGCAGGTGGTCTTCTTCTGTTCCGTGGGAAAAATTGAGTCGCAAGGTTGTCGCACCGGCTTCTATGAGCTGGCGCAGCACTTGTGGATCTGAAGTTGCTGGGCCAATGGTGGCGACGATTTTAGTCCGGCGTAGGGATTTTGGCGATTGCATGAATTGAGATGGGGTGGCTGGAGGATTTATTGTTTAAATTTCGGCTAACGTTTGATCTTTCACTACAAGCAATGATGCTAGTCTTAATTCTTAAAAATTTCTCGATCGTCAAAACAGCGGGCATTGACCATTCTCTAGAATATCTGACTTTATTACCGATCTATAATCTTTTCTTGGGGATCGCCTTTTCTTAAAAATAACTTTAGATTTAGGGCTTGACAAATCTACAATTATCCCGACGGAAATTGGCCAAACAGGGAATCGGGCATTGGGCATTGGTGGTTCCTTTTCCTTCTGGGAATTAGCAACAATCAGTAACGGCTTCGAGGTCAAGACTTCGAGTCCATCGATTCGACCCACACAGGCTGGTCATGTTGTGGCTTGCATCCCGCTCGAAGAGTCGGACAGTCTACAAACCCCTCCCTTTAGGGATGGGGTTCATGACAAAACTTTACTATTGACAGGCTTGTATCTTATACTACGCAAGTGGGAAATATTAAGGAGTGTTAACAAAGATGTCGGAGGCAGGACGGCCGCTGACAGTGCCTAGAGAGTTTCTGAGTCCTCCGGGTGACTTCAATCCAACGCTGCTGCTGTTTTTGAGTGCAGTAGCGATTATCGTGATCTCATACTTTGGTTTCTGGAATTGGGAATGGCCCCAATGGTGTTGTTTTTCGCTGAACGTATTGGCATTGCACATGGCGGGTACAGTGATTCACGATGCGTCTCATCATGCGGCGCACCGCGATCGCACCATCAATGCTATTTTGGGACACGGCAGTGCGCTGATGTTGGGCTTTGCCTACCCGGTCTTTACACGGGTACATATGCAGCATCATGCTCACGTTAATGACCCAGAAAACGACCCAGACCATTATGTTTCTACCGGTGGGCCTCTGTGGTTAATTGCTGCAAGGTTTTTTTACCACGAGATTTTCTTCTTTAAGCGCAAACTGTGGCGAAAATACGAACTTTGGGAATGGTTTTTCAGCCGTTTGTTTGTGATTGGAGTGGTGTATATCGCCATTCAACATGACCAATTAGGTTACGTGCTGAATTTTTGGTTTTCTCCTGCTTTAGTAGTAGGGTTGGCGTTGGGGTTATTTTTTGATTATTTGCCGCACCGTCCATTTCATGAGCGCGATCGCTGGAAAAATGCCAGAGTATATCCTAGTCCAATTCTAAACATCTTAATTTTGGGGCAGAATTATCACCTGATTCATCACCTGTGGCCTTCAATTCCTTGGTACAATTACAAACCCGCCTACGAAGCTGTCAAGCCACTGTTAGACGAAAAAGGTTCTCCTCAAAGTTTGGGAATATTGGAAGGGAAAAAGGACTTTTGGAGTTTTATATATGACATCTTTTTAGGGATTAGGTTGCATCACAAGAAAACCTCTGATTGACAAAAACCCGGTTTCTCAAAGAAGCCGGGTTTTTTATAGTTGACAGTTTATCTCGCTTGTCTGCGGAGGCAGACTTCGTTTGACAAGAAGCGGTTTCAACCGCCGAATCATCTTATTATTTTTCCCCAGCCACCGCCACCGCTAAACTCCAATCCGGCCGCAAATTTTGAGCTCCCCGCAAATAAGGATGATACATTTCAACGTGTGCCGGCCAATTAACATGAATTAAAAACCGGATGCAGCGTTCCAAAGAACCCTTAACATACATTTGCTGGACATCCAATAAAGGAACATTACACCAACGAGGGCGTTCGCGGGCAATCGCAGCCGGAAACACAGCATCCAAATCGCGAGTGACAGAAAACGTAGCACTAATAATTAATTCTGGATTTAAATCATTTCTTGCTTCTAATTCATCTAATAATTCTCTCACCACTTCTCGAATTGCTTCTACCGAATTATCGCTAGCAGTAGTTGCCCCACGAATCGCCCGCACTTGCCATTCCACGCCAATATGTTTCATTTTTTTATCATCAGTCATTGGTCATTAGTCATTGATCATTGGTCATTGGTCATTAGTTGTAAGTTATTAGTTATTAGTTGTTAGTTATTGGTTATTAGTCAATAATAAGTCGTTAGTTGTTAAATACTAGCCGCTAGGTATTTGTAATCAGCAATCTTTACTGGTTAGTTAATCACTAAATGACTAATGACTGCTGACTAATGACTAATGACTGCTGACTAATGACTGCTGACTAATGACTAATGACTGCTGACTAATGACTGCTGACTAATGACTAATGACCAATTTATTTAATCACGGACGATACATCCACAGCGGCAAACCGCTAGTAGACACCTCGAATTCCAGCCAACTTTTGTAAGCTGAAAGCCCCGATATATCCAGACTACTCCCCAAGACGCGATTTAGGAAAGGTTTTGATTTTTCCAGAGTGCAGGATTCGGTTTTTTCCGGGTCAAGTCCCGCGAGTTCCGCTGTCCAACGACGAGCGTCCTCTTCTGTTCCCAGTCGATCGACCAAACCCAACTCTAAGGCTTGCTGGCCGGTGAAAACACGTCCATCGGCAAAACTTTTAACTTTCTCAACAGTCAGTTTCCGGGCTTCTGCAACGGTTTCTACGAACTGCTGATAGCTGGTGTCGATCAAATCTTGCAGAATTTGCTGTTCTGGTGGAGTCAATTCGCGATCGAATGCCAAAATATCTTTATACGGGCCAGACTTAATCACCTGAAAAGAAACGCCTACTTTGTCTAATAGTCGTTCTAAATTATTGCCCCGGATAATCACGCCAATGCTACCGGTAATTGTACCTGGATTAGCAACGATATATTCGGCTCCCATGCCGATGTAAACCCCTCCAGAAGCTGAGATATTGCCAAAACTGGCAACAATTTTGACTTTTTCGCCCAAACGCTTCAGGGCGCTGTAGATTTCCTGGGAATCTCCGACAGTGCCGCCGGGAGAGTCTATCCGCAGCAGTAAAGCCGGAAATTTGCGTTCTTCAACGGTTTTGAGCGCTTCTAGAACTCGTTTGCGGGTATCTCCGGCAATGGCGCCAGTGATTTCGATGCGAGCGATTTGTTTACGGTAGCGAGGCTTGAATGGCCAAATCATGGGCAGTTTTATGAACTTGTGTAGCTAACTTCTAGTGTGCCTTATTAAGTTCTTAAAAGTGGCTGCGGTTTAAGAACAGCTACAATTGGAAACTGTCGATCGCATCGAACGGGCTTTATCAACTACTACCGGATTGGAATTAACTAATCAGAAACTTCCAATTGCGATATGGCATAGCGGGCGACAGTCAAACTAACTCTAGCCTGTTCCATTTCAGACAATTCTTCCCAAGGTCTGCTAAAAACCATCCCTAATTCCCCACCTTCGGCATCAACATTTCGCATCGAAAAAGCCAAAGGACGGGCAAAAACCTGCAAATCTTCCTCAGCCCACTGAGGTAAAATATCCACCACACAATCTACCATTTGATCGGCTAAAGATTGATACTTAACTGTGGCAATTTGGACACTTTGAGCGATGCTGGCGACTAAATCTTGAGGAAAGCTAGCAAATTTTTCGCGCAAAGACTTTTGCAAAGTTGTGGTTAGCCAAACTTGTTCTAATTGCGAGAATAATACTTGTGACTTTAGGGCAATATCCGTGTCGCTGAAGGAATCTGATAGTGCAAACTCCTGTTCTAAAGCCATCAAATAAGATTCTGATTCAAGCTGTGCAGGATTCCAGGGATAAGCAACATCGGTCTGAACAATTGTTGCCAGAAGTTCCATCTCGGCCTGAGTTTCACAGTTGCGAAAATATTGAGAATCAGGAGTTTGAGGGGCCATGATTTTATACCTAAATGGGAAAAAAAATACAGAACAGGTCGATCGCCGATCGCTGAAACTAGCTACATCATCACCTCAATTGGTTCCGCAATCAGTCTCACTTTAACCTCAAGTTTTGGGAACCTCGATCGTAAACTCAAACATCTGACCTTGAGAACTACCAAATTTTAGCTGAACACCCGATCGCAGCAACAGTTCTTGGTGGTGAACCCTTTGCCATCCATCATCCCCCAACACTAGAGTGCCATAACGAGAGAAATCGCGCAGGAAGTAACTAGGTTCCTCCCGCCCATCTACCACGCTATTGCGACAGAAAATCTCCGCGTGTTTTTGAGAAACCCACTGTTCTCGAATCACCACATCGTTTTCTTCCCAACGTCCAACTCGAACCATCCCAGCCCGAATTGACCAAACCCGATCGGGATTTGAACTGTGGGATTGTTGATTTTCGCCGCGCCCCCGCAAGTAAGCAGCAGAGGGTAAACGTCCCAACCAAGTAGAAGAATTTACAGGTAATTCAGTTTTGATATCATCTACCGGATCGGTCAATTCACCGTCAAACTCCGGGTGCATATACAACACAGGTAACGTCCAAGCCGGTTGATTGAACTTATACAGCGTCAGTAGTTGCTGTCTAGCGATCGCCACAGCCCGATCGATCGCCATCCGTCCAGCCAAAGCTTGGGCGAAAGTTTGGATAAAACTCAGGGCTTCGCGATCGGCGATCGAATCCCGCATCCCCAACACCGCCGGCACCCCGTGATGGATCAACACTTCTGCTAGACTGCTACGGGCGATCGCCTGTTTCTGCCCATTGCTTAAATCAACCATTTCCACCGCCGGTTGAGCGCCCCAGCAGGCATTGAATACCGCCAACGTCACCCCCCCTCGGACTAAAACCTGAGCCAGTTCAGTGCCATTAATAATGGTGTCTGGCCCCAAAAACAAGAAGCCTCCATCGGGCCCCGGCATCCCGTGGCCAGCGTAAAACAAGATGTTATAGGCTTGTGTTTCCAACCTAGAAATTAGTTGTGCGCGACTCGGTTCGATCAGAGTATCAACGTGAGTCGGAACACTGACATCCAAGTATTTGCCACTATCATCAGTTTTGCTGGCAGTTTCCAGAACTTGACGCAAATCTAGTGCTTCTTTTTCCAACTGCAATTGACGATTACTGGTTGAAAATTGAGAATTGACCGCAATTCCGGGGTCTCCTTGTCCCAAAACTAGCAAAATGTTCAGAGACTCCGCCAGACGCAGTGGCCCCAAAGGCTCAACATTGCTGGTAGTGCGGCTGAAAAGTAGTTGTTGCGACAGAGAAATTGCCGGTTGACCGGCTTGAGGCTGCATAATTTCCCAAGGTAAAGCTATTAAATAGGGTTCTCGCAAGTCTAGTCGGACTCGCAGAGGTTGATTTTGCCCGATCGCAATACCTTTACTTTCTTGGAGACTACCTTGAATCGGCCCTTCAAACAACCACTGCCAAAGATTGATCCCAAAATGCTGCATGAGGCGGCTGCTGTAGCTGGCTGGTTGTGGTGGCGGAGTTTTCCCCCCCTCACGCAGCCCCTCTGGATTGAGATTGATTGGCACTTGCGATCGGGGTAACTCTAGGGAGTGAGGGCTGAGTTTTGCAGTTTCTGCCAGTATCTTCTGGCTATTTTGGGGTGATCCGAAAGTGCGATCGGGATTCAAAGGCAATTCATGAATCGTCCCGGAGGAGGAGAACATTTCTTGCCAAGCTTGCCACGCTTGGGATAGGGTGTCCGGCCACATACAGTCATGGTGAACATACCCGCTGGGATAGGGGGCCTGTAGAACCCAGGTGGCAAAATGGTTTGCCCCAGAGGTTTTCATGCGAGCGATCGCTATACTGAGGCAAGGATTTTCAGGGCGCGCCATTCACAACTACCGAGTCTGGACATAAAGTGCGATCGAGTTTCTCTATTTAGTCTATCGGGTTTGGGGCTTGGTAGATTAATCAGTCCTGAACGCACAGTTCCTGAAGATCGCGTTTTGTAGGGGCAATCCCGTTTCCCTACCCGATGCCCGATGCCCTGATTTTGTAAACAATTGTAACTATAAGAGCGTTAAAAGGTTAAACTTCATTACGGAGTTGAGAATTAGAAAGATAGCGTGATAGTGTCTATAATTATTGAAAATACTGCAAACACAAAGCAGGAGAACACTTTGAACTCTAATTTAAAACAATACCCCGCTTGTTCGCTGCGCGAAGATGTCAGTGAGTATGTGGCTCACCTACAGCTTCACATGACTTTACAGGCTCGTAACTTGCTTCCTACGATTACGCAGGCTAAGGATAGTCGCGAACTACTTTTGCAGCAGACTCAGGCTCATTTTGAGAAACGAGTGTCTCGACAAGTTCTTTAAATAAATTTACGATCGCCCAATTCGATCGCTCTTTACAAAATTACATAATTATTGCAGAAATCCGGTATTCCCTAAAATACCGGGTTTATTTTCGGTAATATGCTTTTGTACTAAAAACAAATTTTTATGCGTGTTGTCAATATTTCTAGTATTGCAATTTTGACTCTGGCGACAGTGGCTGGGGGCGAATTAGCGGCAAGGGCTGCAACTGATGTGCCAGAGGTTGACAGGCGAGATGCCCGTCCCAGAGAGGTTGTTGACAGGCGGGACGCCCGTCCCACAGAGGTTGATGACAGGCAAGATGCCCGTCCCACAGGGGTTGATGCTAGTCAGCTAGACGGTACTTTACAAGTTAGTCAAGCTAGAGATGTGGGCGGTATTTATGTTGTAGAGGTGAAAATTCGGTTTGTTAATTCTAGGGGGGAGGCGGTTGACAAGAAAGGGAAACCGATTGAGGGGCGAATTTCGGAGGATTTTATTCGCGGCGAACTCAAACTCAAGGCGGGGGATAATTATAGTCAGGATGTAGTGCGATCGGATTTGCAGCAGTTGCAGCAATTGGGATTGTTTGACAAGGTGACGGTTTCTACTGAGGAAGTTGGCACGGATATTAATGTTATATACAATGTGCAAGAGCGATCGGCTCGGTCTTTTGGGGTAAGTGCGAGTCTTAGTGATGATATTGGGCTGGCGATTCCTCTGTCTTATACCGATCGCACTTTGGGGACAAATCCACAGCGGGTGTCGGTGGAAGTTCAGCCTAGCCTCCGAGGTGTCGAGTATAATGTCCAGTTTGTCAGCCCTTATGTTGCAGCTACAGACCGTTTGGGATACAGTGTGAGAACTTTTCGCGATCGCCGAACTTCCGACATTTTCAACAATGATATAGATTTGCCTAATGGCGATCGAGTTCGAGAAATTCGGATGGGGGGAAATCTGGCAGTTACGAGGCCTTTGGGTGATTGGCGAGGAACTTTGGGGCTGAATTATACAAATATTAGTACACGCGATCGCAATTTGAAGATCGCCCGCCGCGATCAACTGGGAAATCCTCTGACATTCAGCGGTGCTGGTGTGGATGAGTTATACACTGTTTCTTTTGGCGCAACGCTCGATCGGCGAAATAATCCCTTTAACCCCAGCAGTGGCTCGATTCTGACACTCAGCAGCGAACAATCAATACCTGTAGGGCAAGGCAATATTTTGAGCAATAAACTATTAGCAAATTACATACAATATGTACCGATGAATCTACTCGGCGGTGCTGATTCTGAAACTTTACCAGAAATGTTAGCGATGAATTTGCAAGCGGGAACAGTAATTGGAGATTTGCCACCAACAGAAGCTTTTCGCCTCGGTGGGCGCAATTCTGTGCGGGGTTACGACACTGGAGATATTGGCAGCGGGCGGAGTTATTTCCTAGCTTCGGGAGAGTATCGGTTTCCCGTTGGTAGAGATGTGGGTGGGGTTCTATTTGTTGATTTTGCGTCGGATTTGGGAACCGGAGACAGCGTGTTGGGAAAACCGGCTTCGGTGAGAGACAAACCGGGGACTGGGGCTGGTGCGGGTGTGGGTGTTCGCGTGCGATCGCGTTTTGGATTAATTCGTTTCGATGTGGGTGTTAGCGACGGCGGTGAAATCAAGTTTGTACTCGGTACAAAACAGCGATTTTAAACTAGCAAGGTTGGACATGGCTAAGCCTAAAGTCCCTAGATGAATTTTCTTGTGGAACAGGCATCTTGCCTGTTCCTAAGTAGGCACAAAAACAGGCAAGATGCCTGTTCCACAATAGATGAATTTTCTGGTGGAACAGGCATCTTGCCT
>REAP01000023.1:61158-77814 GCA_004294385.1 Oscillatoriales cyanobacterium
ATGCCTGTTCCACAATAGATGAATTTTCTGGTGGAACAGGCATCTTGCCTGTTTCTAAGTAGGCACAAAAACAGGCAAGATGCCTGTTCCACAATAGATAAATTTTCTGGTGGAACAGGCATCTTGCCTGTTTCTAAGCAAGTAATTTAGAATGGTGCAACATCTGAGTACCATTAAACTTGCGCTACATTCATCACCAAATCCATCATTGAAGTCGAAGCCTCCACCTTCGCAACATCCAACAAAGTCTTCAAAACAGAATCAGGATTCAAACTAATCGAATCAATTCCCAACTCAACCAAGAACCGAGCAAATTCTGGATAATCACTAGGCGCTTGGCCGCAAATTCCAATCTTGCGATCGTATTTTTTCGCCGCTTTAATCGCAATTTCTACCAGCCGCTTCACCGCCTCATTCCGTTCATCAAAAATGTGCGCGACTAAACCAGAATCCCGGTCTAATCCTAATGTTAGCTGAGTTAGGTCGTTAGAGCCGATCGAGAATCCATCAAATACTTGGGCGAATTCATCAGCAAATATGACATTGCTAGGCAATTCGCACATCACATATACTTGCAAGCCGTTTTCGCCCTTGACTAAACCGTGTTTCGCCATCTCGGCTAATACTTTTCGCCCCTCATCCGGCGTGCGACAAAATGGAATCATCGGAATCACATTTGTCAAGCCCATTTCGTCACGAACGCGCTTCAATGCCTTGCATTCCAAAGCATAAGCTTCACGGTAATTCGGGTCATAATAGCGAGACGCGCCGCGCCACCCAATCATCGGGTTTTCTTCCTTCGGTTCAAACTGCCGTCCTCCCAAAAGATTAGCATATTCGTTGCTCTTGAAATCACTCATCCGCACGATGACTGGGTTGGGATAAAATGCCGCAGCAATTGTGGCAATTCCGTGGGCTAATTTGTCGGTAAAGTAATCGGGTTTGTGTTCGTAAAGTGCTGTGAGTTTGGCAATTTGGCGCTTGACAGATTCGTCGGCCAATTCGTCAAAGTGAATCAGTGCTAGCGGGTGTGCTTTAATGTGATTGGCAATGATGAATTCCAGTCGCGCCAATCCCACACCGTCGCAAGGAATTGCTGATAAACCAAAAGCTTCTTCGGGGTTGCCAACATTCATTAAGATTTGAGTGCGAGTGCGGGGTAAATTGTCGATCGCACTTTCTTGCACTTCAAACGGTACCAAACCGGAATAAACTTTGCCTTCCTCTCCTTCAGCACAACAAATCGTGATCTCTTGACCATTTTTCAATACTTTTGTAGCATCGCCAGTGCCGACAATTGCCGGAATTCCCATTTCCCGCGCAATGATTGCTGCGTGGCAAGTACGGCCACCAGAATTGGTGACAATCGCACTGGCTTTTTTCATGATCGGTTCCCAATCGGGGTCTGTTTTGTTGGTAACTAAAACTTCCCCTGCTTCAAATTCAGCAATTTCGTTAGCATCTAAAATGACACGGGCTTTGCCTTGTCCGATGGCTTCACCAACGGCACGTCCTTTTGCCAAAACAGCGCTAGAACCTTGCAATTTATAACTCCGCAAAACTGTAGCAGACTTTTGAGATTGCACTGTTTCTGGTCGCGCTTGGACGATGAACAATTCACCAGTATTACCATCTTTCGCCCATTCAATGTCCATTGGCGTATAAGTTTCACGCACTTGGGAATAGTGTTCTTCTATTAATACGGCCCATTGTGCTAGTTGCAGAATTTCGTCATCGTTAAGGGCAAATTTTTCCCGTTCTGCTGGTTGTACTGAGACATTTTTAGTGTATTTAGAACCGCCAATATCATACACCATTTTAATTTGTTTTGTGCCAAGGCGTTTGTCCAGAATTGGACGAAAACCTTGTTTTAATGTTGGTTTGAAAACTAGGTATTCGTCGGGGTTGACTGCGCCTTGAACGATGTTTTCTCCTAATCCGTAGGCGGCGGTGATTAGGGCGGCATTTTTGAAGCCGGTTTCGGTGTCAATGCTGAACATGACACCGGAGGATGCTAGGTCCGATCGCACCATTTTCTGCACACCGACTGATAACGCGACTTCAAAGTGGTCAAATCCCCGCAGTTGGCGGTAGGAAATCGCCCTGTCAGTGAATGTGGAGGCGAAGCATTTGTGGCAGCATTCGAGCACGCCGTTGCAAGCATGAACGTTGAGGTAAGTTTCTTGTTGTCCGGCGAAACTCGCGTCTGGTAGGTCTTCGGCGGTGGCGGAGGAACGCACTGCGACGTCTGTATTGTCGCCGTAGCGATCGCATAATTGATTGTAGGCTTGTGCGATCGCAATTTGCAAATCTCGCGGAAATGGCGTATCCAGAATCAGTGTTCGCGCTTGCTTACCTTTTTGGCGCAAGTTGTTAACATCTTCCACATCCAAGTCGGCAAATATTTCGCGCAATTTAGCTTCTAAACCAGCCGACTCAATGAAGCAGCGGTAGGCGTGTGCTGTAGTTGCAAATCCGTTCGGAACATTCACACCTTTGGGAGTTAACTGTTGAATCATTTCCCCCAAAGAAGCATTTTTGCCACCGACTAAGGGGATGTCAGCGATGCCGACTTCATCGAACCACAATACTAAGGCTTTGTCTTTGGGAATTAGAATCTGCTTTTGTTGAATTGCTAATCTTTCAGTCATTGCTTTTTCCTCTCAACTTCAGCTCAGTTCGGTCAATCGATTTTAAAATCTAAAATTCGGTGATGAGGATGGGCAAGCTTTAGTTATTAGCTGTATCGTGCCAGCCGATCCTTGAAATCAATCTCTCTTTTTATTGCCTCTATTTATAGAATATCACTTTTTTAGCAAAATACAAGATAGGTGGAAAAATTTTTACTGATTTTCCCAGGAAGGAGGAAGAAAAAGAAACAATGCCCGATGCCCGATGCCCAAGAGTAACTAATTTACCTGATAAATCCCATATTCATAATTGTATATTTTAATATTGAATTGTTTATATGCTATAATAGTTAGTAAGACTGCTTTACGATAATAATCTGGGTATTATGATATCAGTTTTGAACCCAACCGCAGAGTGCAATGGCTTTAAAGTTCTGCTCGTCGAAGACAATGGAGCCGAAGCTGGGCTGATCGAAGAGTTATTGTTAGAAACCAATGTTGCCAGATCCTTGTCCCAAAGGATATCCGTCAGTCGGGCCGATCGCCTCAGCAAAGCGCAGCAGTTGTTACTCCAGGAAAAGTTTGATGTCATATTACTAGATCTTTCGTTGCCAGACAGTCAAGACTTGAGTACAATTGTCAAAATTCAAGAATACAGTATAAATACTCCGATAGTGGTACTCACGGCCCGCAATGATGAAGAACTAGCCGTGCAGTCCATCCAAACAGGAGCTCAAGATTATTTAGTCAAAAGAAAAATTGATAGCGAAGTGTTAATGCGATCGCTCCGTTACGCAGTAGAGCGGCAACACAACCAAGAAGCTTTGCAAAAAAGTGAAGCGAAATATCGATCGGTAGTCGAAAATTCCCTAGTCGGAATCGCCATTCTGGGCGCACCAATTTCCCCCTCTGAACCAGAAAAATGTGAGTGGCTGGAAGTCAACGATGCTTTGTGCAATTTGCTGGGATATGAGCGCGAAGAACTGTTGCAGGGAAATTGGGATAAATTAACTTTTTCTGAAGATAGGCAAGCTAGTTCAGAGCAGCTAAATAAAATTTTAGCAGGTAAGAGCGAAGGCTATGTTTTAGACAAAAGATGGCGAAAAAAAAACGGGGCTGTAGTTTATACTAGAGTTTCGCTACGCTGTATTCGCAGCCTGGATGGGTCGATCGACCGGATGATTAAAGTAGTCTTGGATGTGAGCGATCGCCACCGCTATGAAGTCCAACTCAAAGCATCTAGACAGCTTTTCAAGCACACGATAAATGCGAGTCCTGACCCGATTTTTGTTAAAGATGATCGGCAGCGTTGGGTTGTATTAAACGATGCTTTTTGCGAATTGCTGGGAAAATCGCGAAAAGAACTAATCGGCAAGTCTGGATACGACTTTTTACCCGAACAAAAAGCAAGATTGTTCTTACATAAAGACGAAGAGATATTGAGAACTGGCATCCCTAATGAAACAGAAGAAAATTTTATAGATAGTGACGGACAAGCACGAATTATATCTACCAAAAAAAGTGTATTTCAAAAGCCAAACGGCAGTAAAATGTTAGTAGGCACTATCCGAGATGTCACGGAATATAAGCGTCAGCAAATAGCATTGAAGCAAACTGAATACAAGCTTCAAAACATGACAGATAACGTGCCGGGAATGATTTATCAATTCTGCCTAGAGCCTGGGGGGAGAAAGTATTTTACTTACATTTCTTCTGGTAGCAAAAATGTTTACGGATTAGAACCACAAGAACTAGAAGAAAGACCGGATTTGGCTTATGACACAATTCATCCAGATGACCTCATAAGCTTTGAAGAATCGATAAAAATTTCAGCAATGAATCTGCAACCTTGGCAGCACCAATGGCGGGAAATTATCGACGGTAAACTGAAGTGGTTGCAAAGCGCAGCTAAGCCGGAAATGCAAGCCAACGGTAATCTAGTTTGGGACGGTTTGGTGATGGATGTTACCGAATTAAAACAAACTCAACAAGAACGCGATCGCTTTTTTACGATCTCGCTAGATTTACTTTGTATTGCAAGTTTCGACGGCTATTTTAAACGCTTAAATCCAACTTGGTCAAATGTATTAGGCTACACCACAGCAGAACTTCTAGCGAAACCTTTCATGGAATTTGTGCATCCAGAAGACCTAGAAATAAGCATAGCAGAATTGGAAGCACTCAGACATGGCAACCCCGTTATCAACTTAGAAAACCGCTATCTTTGCCAAGACGGCAGTTATAAATGGCTGTCATGGACGGCATCGCCATTTACTGAAGAAGGTTTGATTTATGCAGTTGCTCGCGATGTCACATTAAACAAGCAAGCGGAAGCAGAATTGCGGAAAAGTGAAGCCACTAATCGCGCTCTTTTAAATGCCATACCAGATATGATGTTTCGATGTCGAGCTGATGGCACTATTGTAGACTTCAAACCCGCTAAAGACCTCCGTAATTTCATACCAGAAAATATATTTTTAGGCAAAAAAGTACCAGATATTTTGCCACCTACATTTGCCGAAAAAATACTGTCAGGAAATAAACAAGCGATCGAAAATGGTGATATTCAAATAGTAGAATATCAAATGTCTGTCAATGACGAATTGTACGATTTTGAAGCTAGAATTGTTTTTTGTACGGAGGATGATATTATCGCTATCGTCCGCAATATTACCGATCGCAAACGCTCCGAGTCAGCACTCCACAGACAAGCAACAGCAATGGCCCAAGCTTCCGAAGGTATCGCCATACTCAATGCCGACGGAGATGTGATTTATTGCAACGCAGCTAGACTCAAAATCTACGGCTATGACTCTCTCGAAGAACTTTTGGGTAAAAGTTGGAAAATATTCTATGAAGGTGCAGAACTGCAAAGGTTTGAGCAAGAAGTTGTACCGGATTTAGTACAGAAAGGTTTTTACAGAACCGAAGCGCTAGGATGCCGCCGCGACGGATCAAAATTCCCTACAGATGTCTCACTGACAATGCTTCCAGATGGGGAAACTATTTGCGTTGTTCGCGATATTTCCGAAAGAAAACAAACAGAAGCAGCACTTCGAGAAAGCGAGCGGTTTGCCGAAAAAATTGCTGAGGCTAGTCCTAATATTTTGTATGTTTACGATTTGATAGAACACCAAATTATTTATGCTAATGCTTCTATAGTTCACATTCTAGGCTATACAGTAGAAGAGATTCAGGCAATGGGGGCAGAGGTGATTTCAACTTTAATGCACCCCGAAGATGTAATCAAAATGCCTGATTATTTACAGCAAGTAGAAACTGGTGGCAAAGGCGATATCTTTGAAGTTGAATATAGAATGCAGCATAAGGATGGTTCTTGGCGCTGGATTGTGAGCCGAGATACTGTATTCATGAAAACCGCATCAGGTCAATTAAAACAAATTCTTGGTGCGGGAACTGATATTACTGAAAGCAAGCAAACAGAAGATGAAATTAAGTTGTTGCTAGCAGCAACTCAAGCAATTAGTCAGTCGGCAGATTTCGAGAGCGCGATCGCCAATATTTTGCGCTTTTTGTGCAATGTGATCGGTTGGAATTTTGCTGAAGCTTGGATACCTTCTGCTGACGGCAGTGTGTTGGAACATAGCCAAAGTTGGTACGCTAGCGACCAGAATTTAGAGGCCTTCGGACACGAAAGCAATCAGTTTATATTTGTACCAGGAGTCGGACTGCCGGGGCGAATTTGGCTGACTAAACAAATGGAGTGGAAAGAAGATATATCGAATTGCGTAATTTCAGTTTTCCCGCGATCGCAAATTGCCGCAAAAAGTGGATTGAAAGCTTGTTTCGGAATACCAATTCGTGCTGACGGAGAAGTGCTGGCAGTGTTAGTGTTTTACCACCGCAGCCCATCGACTCTAGAGGGCCGTATAGTAGAGTTGGTAAAGGCAGTAGCGACTCAGTTGGGTTCTCATATTCAACGCAAAAAAGCAGAAGAGGAATTGAGAAAAAGCGAAGAGCGTTGGCAGTTAGTTCTGAAGGGAAATCAAGACGGAATTTGGGATTTTAACCTCAAAACAAAGGAAGTTTTTCGTTCGGCTCGCTGGAAGGAAATCATCGGTTACGCAGAGAGTGAAATCGACACTAGCAAAACCGCTTGGACTGAGCGCATTCATCCCGAAGATGCTTCGCGAGTGGAAGCGGCTATCCAAGATTACCTCGATCGCAAAACCCCGAATTATGCCACTGAATACCGTCTGCTTTGCAAAGATGGTAGCTACAAGTGGGTGCTTTCCCGCGCTCAAGCAGTGTGGGACAAAGCCGGAAATCCCCTACGGATGGTGGGTTCAATGACCGATATTAGCGATCGCAAACAAGCAGAATTAGAGCTGTTGAAAGTCACTCAAGCCGTTGAAAGTACCAGCGATGCGATCGCAATTACCGACTTGAAAGGACGCTCTATTTACCACAACCAAGCCTTCATTCAGCGGTATGGCTACACTGTTGAAGAACTCAACCTTACCAATGCGGCTAAGGCGATGTACGTCCCACCTCAAATTTACAAACAGATCTATAAAACCATTAGCAGTGGCTTATCATGGAGCGGCGAAATTGAACTAAAAACTAAGAATGGTGAAGCAGTAATCACATTGGTTCGAGCCGATAACATTAAAGATGATACTGGTAATTTTATCGGTTCAATTGGCGTAATTACTGATATCACCCAGCGCAAAAAAGTCGAAGAAACTTTACGCCAGCAATTAAAACGGGAGCGCCTCGCAGTAGCCATGCTGGAGCGCATTCGCTATTCTTTGAATTTAGGAGAAATTTTAACCACTGCTGTCGAAGAAGTGCGGCAATTTCTGCAAGTAGACCGTACTGTTATTTACCAATTCAATCCTAATTGGAGCGGGTTTATCGCTGTCGAGTCAGTGGACAAAAATTGCATGGCAATTGCGGGTCGAGAAATTTATGACCCCTGTTTTGGGGAAGCCTACGTTTCCCTGTACACAGACGGTAGAATTCGAGCTACAGATGATATTTACAACGCTGGTATCGCTCAGTGCTACTTGAATCTGTTAACTGAGCTTGAGGTAAGAGCTAATCTGGTAGTACCGATTTTGCAAGGCGAAAACTTGTGGGGGCTGTTAATTGCCCACCACTGCACAGGCCCCCGTCCCTGGCATAAATTTGAGGAAGAGTGTCTGCAACAATTGGGCGTGCAGTTGGCGATCGCCATCCAACAGTCTACTCTGTTTGAACAAGCCCAAACTGAAATTGCCGATCGCAAACAAGCAGAAGCCGCCCTACAATTAGCCAAAGAATCCGCCGAAGCCGCCAACCGCGCTAAAAGCGAATTTCTCGCCAATATGAGCCACGAATTGCGGACTCCTTTAAACGGGATTTTCGGATATATTCAACTGCTAAAACCCGATCGCAATTTAACCACTGAACAACAGGAAAACCTGAATAATGCTCAACAGTGTGGCGACCACTTACTGACCCTAATTAATGACGTTTTAGATTTAGCAAAAATTGAAGCTGATAAAATGGAACTATCTCCGACAGAGATGAATTTATCGCTTTTTCTGAAAAGTATTGTTAACTTGTTCCAAATGCGATCGGATCAAAAGGGAATTACCTTTAATTTCGAGCAGCTATCTCCGCTACCAAGCTGGGTTTTTGCAGATGAAAAAAGGCTGCGACAAATTTTGATTAATTTGCTCAGCAATGCCGTGAAGTTTACTAACCTCGGCGGAGTCATATTAAAAGTCGGTTACGTGGAGAATTGCACTGCAAATTTAACTCCAAGTGGCACAATAGAAGCCCTCCTGGACATCACAGCACCAAATTTAGAAAAATCACCAGCCCCTAAAATTCGCTTTCAAATCGAAGATACCGGCATTGGTATCGGAGAACACAAATTAGCCGAAATATTTTTGCCATTTCACCAAGTGGGCGATCGACACAATTTTGTTGAAGGTACCGGATTGGGACTTTCCATCAGTCAAAAATTAGTTAAAATGATGGGCGGCAAAATTCACGTCCAAAGTACCTCCGGTAAAGGCAGCATTTTTTGGTTAGACATAGACTTACCAGCAGCCCCGCAGTGTTCTGAAGTCCCTCCTCCACCAGAAAAACAGCGGCTGATCGGTTTTGTCGGCCTCAAGCGCAAAGTGCTGTTAGTAGACGACAACGAAGCAAATCGGGCAATGCTCAATAAAATGCTCTCTCGTTTGGGTTTTGAAATTGTACAAGCCACAGACGGCGAAGACTGCTTGCACAAAGCATTGGAATTTCAACCCGATCTAATTTTAATGGACTTGCTGATGCCAGTAATGGACGGTTGGGAAGCTACCAGACAACTGCGACACTTGCCGGAATTAAAAGATACAGTTATCCTTGCTTTGTCCGCTAGCGTTTATGAGACTACAAGGCAAGAGAGTATACTTGCAGGCTGCAATGATTTTCTCACCAAGCCCATTCAAAGCAACCAGCTTTTGGAATCGTTGCGCGTACATTTGGGACTAGAATGGGTTTACGAAGACAGCTCATCCGGCAAAAAATGGAAAGCTCAAACCCCAAAAACCGGATCAGACTTGGCTGCTGCTGACTCTGCGATCGTGTCTCCTGCCTGCGAGTCAGTCTTGACCTTGTTAAGATTGTCTTCAATGGGCGATATTGAAGCTATTCTGGAGGAAATTACTAAACTTGAAAATTCTGACCAGAAATTAGCGCCTTTCGCTCACCACCTCCGACAACTTGCTAAGGGATTTAAACTCAAGCAAATTCGAGTGTTTTTGAAGCAACATTTGTCTTGAAATTAACCCTCGGTAAGCAGTTATGAACAGTCAAAAGTCAACAGTCAACAGCAGTACCCTGAGCGTAGTCGAAGGGTCGAAGGGTCAACAGTCAACAGCAGTACCCTGAGCGTAGTCGAAGGGTCAACAGTCACCAGCAGTACCCTGAGCGTAGTCGAAGGGTCGAAGGGTCAACAGCAGTACCCTGAGCGTAGTCGAAGGGTCAACAATCACCTAACGGTGCAACCTAAATTGATATCACAATTCTCAAACTTGATTTTTTTCATTGAATATGAACGATAAAAATTCCGAAAGAAGCATCATACTAATTGTCGATGACAACCAGACAAATCTGGATGTACTTTTCGAGTTGTTAAAAAACTACGGATTTAAAGTATTGGTAGCTCAAGACGGCGAAAGTGCGATCGAGCAAATTGAATACATCCATCCAGACCTGATTCTTTTGGACATCATGATGCCAGGAATTGACGGGTTTGAAACTTGCCGCCGCTTGAAAGCAGACCACGCAACCCAAGACATTCCCATCATATTTATGAGCGCCCTTTCCGATACCCTTGACAAAGTAAAAGGCTTTCAGACAGGAGCAGTTGACTACATTACCAAGCCGTTCCAGCACGAAGAAGTATTGAGCAGAATTGACACTCACTTGACTATTCGTAGTCTACAAAAAAAACTAGAAGAAAAAAATTCAGAACTTGCTCACCTCAACCAAAATCTGGAAAGACTTGTCGAACAAAAAAGTAAGCAACTCATCGACCAAGAAAAAACAGCAATCATCGGTCGGTTGACTCAGGGCATGGTGCACAACCTAAAAAGTCCGCTTCAAGTTATGCAGACTAGCGTCGATCTGATTGAAACAAAAGCGACCAAAATTAACGACTACTCGTTTTTTAGCTACACTAAGTATATTTTGCAAGCCATCACAAAAGTCAATCAGATTATGGACACTCTGATGGTGAAAAGTAGTAAAGAGCAAAAGCAAGATGTACAGCCTGTTAATATTAACGAATTAATTCAGCGAGAACTTCAGCTATTGGAAGGTAATATGTATTTTAAAAACAAAATCAAGAAAAAATACTTTTATGACGAAAATATCGCAAACGTTCCCTTAATCTATGCCTATATTTCCCAAGTATTTTACAACTTAATCAATAATGCAATGGATGCTATGTGGGAGAAAAAAAGCAGGGAACTTACTATTGTTACTAGACAAGACGAATCAAAAATCTATATGGATATTGCCGATACGGGCTGCGGGATAGCACCAGAAGATTTGTCGAAAATCTTTGACCCTTTTTACACCTCGAAACCAGCTAAAGGCCAGGAACAGAAAGAAGGTGAACCTACAGGAACTGGCTTGGGACTTTATACTTGCATTGAACTTCTAAAACCTTTTAATGGCGAGATTGCAATTAGTAGCAACCCCGGTAAGGGCAGCGTATTTACAGTTGCGTTACCAAAACAGCAGCAAGATTGAAGGAAGTTCGGCAACGGATTCTGTAACGGATTTAACTGATGTAACGGATGTTTGGCAACAAATTTTGAACGGATTTAACGGATGTCAGGGAGGCAATTGCCCAATTCCCAATCCCCAATTTCCAATTACCATACAGGATTTATCAAAAATTAACTAAACTTGAGATTATTTTTATATTAAACTTTAACTAATGACATCAGTTTTTCAATCAACTTTGATACCTCCTCATTTGAACATTCTTCTGGTTGAAGATTGTACAGAAGATGTGGAAATAATTCAAAATATGTTGTTAGAAAGCAATCTAAGAGAAAACATTAACTTTACCCATGTTATCCGACTTCAGGAACCTATAGAAAATTTAATTGATCAGGTTTTTGATGCAATTTTATTAGCTATTTCACTTTCTGATAGCCAAAGCTTTGATACTTTCTTAAAGCTGCAAAAATGCGGTATAAACATTCCCGTGGTTATTCTTACAGCCGCCGATGATGAAGAACTAGCTATCGAATTAATTGCAGCAGGTGCACAAGATTATCTGGTGAAAGGACAACTAGATAGTCGGCTGTTGATCCGGACTTTGCAATGCGCCATCGTTCGCCACAAACGGCAAGCAGAAGGAAAAAAAAAGACAGACAAAGTTTTAGTTCAAAAGCAACTTAAAGCTAGTAAGAAATTTTTGAATTATACGATAAATGCAGTTGCAGATCCAATTTTTGTCAAAGACCAACAGCACCTTTGGATATTGTTAAATGATGCTTTTTGCAAGTTGATAGGCGGGAAACGCGAGGAATTACTAGGAAAATCTGATTATGACTTTTTCCCAAAAGAACAAGCTGATATTTTTCGGGGAAATGACGAACAGGTATTTCGGACAGGGGAAGAGAACATCAGTGAGGAAATATTTACTGACTCAAATGGTGAAAGACACATTTTGTCTACCAAAAAAACTGTATTTGAAAATCCCGATCGCAGTAAAGTCATTGTCGGTATAATTCGAGACATTACTGAGGAAAGACAGAAACAAACGCTAGTTAAAAATATCCCCGGCGCTATCTATCGCGGTCATTACAATCTGCATTGGACGATGGAATTTATCAGCGATGAAATAGAGGGAATTAGTGGCTATGCTGCTGCGGATTTTATGTGCAAAAACAACTTGTGTTTAGTTAATATCATCCACGATATAGATACTGAAATGGTCGATCGCAAAATCAAAGCAGCAATAGCATCGAAACAGCCATACTATATAGAATATCGGATTATTTGTGCTGACGGCGCGACTCGCTGGGTTTCAGAAAGAGGCAGACCGACTTACAATGCAGAAGGGCAAGTTTTGTGGCTAGACGGAGTGATGTTTGACATTACCGATCGCAAACAAGCCGAATTGACATTGCGGCAAGTAACTCAAGCTGTAGATAGTGCTAGTGATGCGATCGCGATCGCCAATCTGGAAGGTTATTCAATTTATCACAATCTAGCATTTATTCAGCGCTATGGCTATACAGTTGAGGAACTAAATAATAGCGGTGGGCCCGCAGTAATTTATAGCAAATATCAAGAATTGAGAAAGTTATTTATTGTGTTGCGGAAAGGCTTGTCATGGAGTGGTGACATCCAACTCAAAGCTAAAAATGGCGAAATTATACAAACCCAATTGCGAGCTGACTGTATCAAAGATAGCAACAATCAACCAATAGGTATGATGGTAATCATTGCCGATCTCACAGAACTAAAACGTACAGAATCAGCCTTAAAACTTAGTCAAGAACGATTGCAGTTGGCACTTTTTGGCAGCTCTTTGGGGCTGTGGGATTGGAACATAGCTACAGGCGAAACTTATTTTGACTCGCAGTGGAAAGCAATGCTAGGCTACGCAGAAACTGAAATTGAAAATAGCATTAAATCTTGGGAAAATTTGCTGCATCCTGAAGATAAATTGACCGTAATGGCTGCTTTAAACTTACATTTTGAAGACCGCACAAATATTTATCAAGTTGAGTTTCGGATGCTCAACAAATCAGGAAATTGGCAATGGATTATGGCATTGGGTAAGGTCGTCGAGTACGACGAATGGGGCGGGCCACTACGGATGAACGGCACTCACCAAGATATTAGCGATCGCAAACAAACAGAGTTAGCTTTGCAGGAATCGGAAGCGCGAGAACGCTTAAAAGCCCTACAATTAGAAATAGCAATTAACAAGCTCAGAACCACTCAATCTCAACTTGTTCAAAATGAAAAAATGGTGAGTTTGGGTCAGTTAGTTGCGGGTGTAGCCCATGAAATCAATAATCCTATTAGCTTTATTCATGGAAATCTTGCTCCGGCCCGTAGCTATACTTTAGATTTGTTGGCTTTGATTAAAATTTATCAGTATCACTACCCCATTCCGCCTGCGGGAGTGTTGGATAAAATCGAGGAAATTGACCTGGATTATGTGGCGGAAGATTTGCCGAAGCTGTTCAATTCAATGCGAGTAGGAACTGAGCGAATTGTAGAGATTGTGAAATCCCTACGCAACTTTTCTCGATTAGATGAATCCGCTGGGAAGTCCGTCAATATTCATGAGGGAATTGATAGCAGTTTAATGATCTTGCAAAATCGCCTGAAATCTCACAGCAGCCGTCCGGGGATTCAGGTAGTTAAAGATTACCAACAACTCCCAAATGTGGAATGTTTTCCGGGTCAGTTGAATCAGGTATTTATGAATATTTTGATTAATGCGATCGATGCTTTGGAAGAACGGGACACGCAACGGGAAATTGAGGAGTGCGATCGGGATCCCAGTACCATCACTATTCGGACTTATCCGGCTGCTGGCGGCTTCGTAGCGGTGTCTATTGCTGACAACGGCGGGGGGATACCGGAGTCGGTGACATCCAGGATGTTTGACCCATTTTTTACGACTAAACCTGTGGGTAAGGGAACGGGTTTGGGATTGTCGATTTCTCATTCGATTATAGTCGATCGGCATAATGGCAAATTGAGCTGTATTTCAAAGGTGGGAGAGGGTTCAGAGTTTTTGGTAGAAATTCCCGTGCAGCAAAATTTAACAGATATGAGTTTGCATTGATATACTGGTTATGAAAAGCTGATATTTTTCTATATTAAATTGCATCTTATGAGTGGTTTTCCCACAGAATCTCAACAGCCCAAACAAGCACCGATCGCAAATTTTTCAGGTGAAAGCGAAAATTGTTGGCGCGACTGGGCAGATCTAGTACCAGCAATGCTGTGGATAGCAGATGCAGATAGCAATTGTCATTACTTTAATTCGCAGTGGACAGAATTTACAGGGCTGAGTCAAGCAGAAATTTCAACCAACGGTTGGAGACAAAATATCCACCCCGAAGATGTAGATTGCTGGGAACAAATATATGCAAATGCTTGGAATTCTCGTGCGAAATTCAAGAGAGAATATCGACTAAAAAGAGCCGACGGCGAATATCGGTGGATTGAGGAAACAGCAGTTCCCAAATTGACACCATCAGGTAAATTCCAAGGATTTATCGGCACTGCGACGGATATTAGCGGAGGTAAAAAAGCCACTGACGAACTATTAGAATACCAGCAAAAACTAGAAGAAACTCAAAAAGTTGCTCATATCGGCAACTGGGAATTCGACCTCACTACTGGCCAAATTACTTGGTCGGATGAATTAAAAAGAATTTACGATCGAGAACTAAACCTGCCAACACCAAGTTATCCAGAACTTATAGAGCAAATTCATCCCAACGATAGAGAACGCTTTCAAAAAACTATAGACGAAGCGATCGCCCATCGCCAACCCTACGAAATTGACCACCGCATTTACCGTTCCAACGGAGAAATGAGATATCTGATCGGTTGGGGACAAATTTTGCAAAATCAGCAAGGGGAAGTCATCAAATTATTTGGAGCCGCGATCGATATTACCGATCGCAAACAAGCAGAATTAGCCCTGCAAATGACTCAAAAACGCCTCCGCGCCGTTGTCAACAATGCACCCGTAGTTCTGTTTTGCATTGACCGCCGGGGCATATTTACACTTTCCGAAGGCAAAAGCTTAGAAGCTTTAGGATTTAAGCCCGGTGAAATAGTTGGCTTATCGGTGTACGAATTGTACAAAGATTACCCCCAAACTATCGAAAATATTAACTTCGTTTTGGCTGGCGAAGAAAACACTTGGTCTTCCGAATTCAATGGTCATATTTACGAAACTCGCGGGACACCAATATTAGATGAAAAATCAGAAGTTGCAGGACTAATTGCTATTTCTGTTGACATCACAGAGAGAGCACGAGTTGAAGAAGCTCTCAGAGAAAGTGAAGCAAGGCTGCGCTTAATCCTGGAAAATATGCCAGTAATGCTGAGCGCTGTTGATGCCGATCGCAATATCATAGTCTGGAACCGAGAATGCGAACAAGTTTTGGGTTACAGCACCTCAGAAATGGTCGGCAACCTGCAAGCTATACAACTACTCATACCTGACCTTAAATATCGACAAAAAGTGTTTAAAGAAGTTGTCAAACTCGAACATAATTTTCGGAATTTAGAAGTAGAATTGATCGCGGCTGACGGTAGCGTAAAAACAATTGCTTGGTCTAATATTTCCGCTGAATTTTCCGTTCCCGGCTGGGAGTTTTGGGGAATTGGGGTTGATATTACAGAGCGAAAAGCAGCAGAAGTCGCACTTCGAGAATCAGAAGCTAGGCTCAGAGAACAAGCAGTGCAATTAGAATTGGCTTTTAATACCCTTGGTAATACTCAAGCGCAGCTTGTACAAAGTGAAAAAATGTCTTCTTTGGGTCAATTGGTGGCTGGTGTCGCCCACGAAATTAATAATCCTGTCAGTTTTATATTTGGCAATATTATCTATGCCAAAGATTACACGAATGATTTGTTAAGAATTCTTGAACTTTACCGGGTAGCTTATCCAACACCAACAGCAGAAATCGAGGCAGAACTTCAAGAATGTGACTTCGATTTTATCCAAGCAGACTTGCCAAAACTGCTGGATTCAATGGCAGTTGGAGCTGATAGAATTCAGGAAATTGTCAAGTCTTTGCGTACTTTTTCTCGCCTGGATGAAGCAGCTTTTAAGGCTGTGAATATCCATGCAGGAATTGACAGCACTTTGATGATTTTGGCTCACCGTTTGAAGCCGAAAGGAGAATACACTGGTATTTTGATAGTTAAAGAATACGGGGATTTACCGCAGGTGGAATGTTACTCTGGTCAATTGAATCAGGTGTTTATGAATTTGTTGAGCAATGCGATCGATGCTGTGGAAGAAAAGGCTAACAATCTTCAATCTGAAGATACTCGATCGCCAGTTTCTACTATTAAAATCAGCACGGAAGTTGTGGAGGGCGATCGGGTGAAAATTGCGATCGCAGATAGTGGCACTGGCATTCCCGAATCAGTTCAGCAGCGGTTGTTCGATCCATTTTTTACTACCAAACCTGTTGGGAAAGGTACTGGATTAGGATTAGCGATTAGTTACGAGATCGTAGTTGAAAAACATCAAGGAAAATTGGAGTGTAATTCCGAGTTAGGGATTGGTACAGAATTTGCGATCGAAATACCAATCCACCAAGCGATTTTAGATTTTAGATTTGAGATTGAAGGCAGTATGAGGACACGGCAGTGCCCATAGGTGTCAACTTAAGCTCGCGTGCCCACCAACTTTGTTAGTGAGCACGCGAGTCCGACAGGGAATCAATTCCCTGTCTCATAGAAGACAGTCAGTTGAAACTGACGGTCGATTTGCGTCAAACCAATACAC
>REAP01000206.1 GCA_004294385.1 Oscillatoriales cyanobacterium
AGAGATACCTCCTTGACGGGAGAGCTTGCTGCTTTCTTTGTCTTGCCATACACGGCTAATTCTGGCTTAGTCCTGGATTTGCCGGGTTAAATGTATCTGTTGTAGCTAAAAAGAAGTTAAGAATTGCAGATTTCTGAGAAGGGGAGAGGGGGAGAAGGGGAGAATGGGAGTCGGAGGGATGACTCAAGAGCTTCGGAAATTCATCACCCCATCACCCCATCTCTTCTTCTCCCCATCATTTGAGAATGAAACCGCCCTGCCCTGCCAAGCCCAGAGAAGCTGTCACTCCGTCAATGTCAAAATGCTCTGCCATTAGCTGAGTAACGCATTCCACCTTAATTGTCTCGTGCAGGCGCACGTTGCCAAAGGTGCTGTCGATAATTTCCACCGTGGTTAAGGTATCCAAATCAACAGACAAAACTGGAATTTCCATTTCTTCTGCCCTACCGATGACTAGGGGAGAAGGAGGCAAGTGTCCTGTCAGAATTAAGCACTGAGTGGAGCTTTCGAGGGCAGCTAGTTGAATGTCGGTGCGATCGCCCCCAGTCACCACTGCCATATTTCTGGCTTTGCGGAAATACTTCAGAGCGGAACTAACATTCATTGCGCCAATTGTCAAGGTTTCTACCATTAAGTCCAAACGGTCTGGACGGCAGAGCACCTCTGCTTTCAATTGGTGCACCAGTTCTTTGACGCTGACACTGCGTAACAAAGCACTTCTGGGCAACATTCCCAGCACTGGAATCCCTTTTGCTTCGAGAAAAGGTCGTACAGTGGCGGTGATGGATTCGAGTTTGTCGGAGGGAACGTCGTTGAGGACGACACCCAGCAAACGGGATCCCAAACGCTGCTTAGCCGAGAGTAAATCGTCTACATAAAGGTCGATCGGGCGTGTCACCAGCAGCACAGAGGCATCAACAGCTTCGGCTACTTGAGTCAAAGACAAGTCAAACAGACTGCCTTCTTCCAAATTAGCTGGGCCTTCTAGCAGCACTACATCTGTGCTTTGCTTGAACAAATATTGCGCTAGAGACTGGCGGTAGTCAGTCTGATCTTCCCCTCGCAGTCGCTTGTGAACTGTCTCTTCGTCCAGAGAAAGCAGAGTAGATGGCATTTGGCTTTCTGAGAGCTTCAGAGTCTCGATCGCAAAACGTACATCTTCTTCTTCAGCACCAGCTACATCGGAGCTGAAACAAGTTCCCAGGGGTTTGCCGTAGGCGACACCAAATCCTTTTGCTCGGAGTCCGAGTGCCATCCCCAGGGCGATCGCGGACTTGCCACTGTAAGCTTTTGTGGAACCGATCAGTAAATATTTAGTCAATTTCGGTACGCCTTCACTGATACATAAGATTGATACAAACAATCTACTAATTCTACCTGAGTAAGTAGAAGTTCGATAGAAGTCGGAAGAAGGAAACCCACCCCCTACTCTGGATGGCGTTGTTCTCGTTACTTTTTTAGACTCTTTTATTATTTGAGTTTTTCGAGTAACTATGAACAGTCAACAGTCAACAATCATTTTAGTTGCACCGGAATTGATCTGACATATTCGAGTTACACCGATGGTCAAGAAACTTGACTAATAGCGAGAGTTTTCAGGAGACAAGAGAATGGCCCTGACGCTAAAATTACTCATCCATCCGCATCAGCTTCCGGTAAAAAACTTTAGAAAAATCGACGGTGCGACTGCGCTGAAAAATCATCAGTACCTCAATCAAGCAATTCACAAAGTCAGAACTTTGCATAGTTACTTCGTAGCTGAGTTCAGCATTACCATCAAACAAGACCCGACAGCGAGTCAAATCGATCGGCAGTGATGAGATATTCCAACTAGCTACAAACGGAATCTCGTCGCCACCTTCAATTTTTCTGGCACCTTCCAAGCTTTTGAGCTTATAGAGAGCGATCGCGTAAGGTAAAGACTTGCGCCTCTGTTCGGGAAAAAAAGGTGCATAAACCTTTGATTCTTTCTCATCGGCTGGCTTCAGTTGAGGAATGGTCATAAACACACTCGGTAAGTGGGAGATTCAGCGTCTTTAGATCAGAAAGGGAAACGACTTGATACCGATTGTGCAAGCATTGTGGTACATAGCCTCGGAGCCCGCTTTCAACAAAATCCCAGAAACTGATACAGTGGGTACTTAATATCTTAAATCCAAAACTATTGGTGATTGAATCAAATAACCTATGCAGGAGAGTTCTTGGCAAGAAAACGACGATCGCAGGGATCTCAACTTGGACATCCCTGATGTAGCTCCCGAACAACACAAGAGTTTGACCTCAAGCTCTCAGGTTGGCAGAATATTTGCTACACCCTCCGACGACAGGGAATTTAACCTTGACACAAAAGGGGATGAAACGGTAGCGGTGAAGTTACCTAGTTCTGCCTCTTTTCCTCGAAAATTATACCAGGGACGGCGGGAGAAAGCTGCTGTACTACTGACGGCGATTTGGGGCGGGACGATTGCTTTGCACTTGGTTTCCTGGGGCGCTTGGGTAGTCTGGGGGTTGACTGGATTGCTGTGGATGCAGGCATTTCGATTTTTGTTTGCTTCGCCCAAACCTGCAATGCCGCCTCTTTTGGAGTCAAATCGACAGGATTGGCCCTATGTGTCGTTGCTGGTGGCGGCAAAAAATGAGGAAACGGTGATTGCCAGACTGGTAGAATCAATCTGCAATTTAGATTACCCGATCGACCGTTACGAACTTTGGGCGATCGACGACAATAGCACAGACGGTACTGCACTGGTATTGGAACAGCTAACCAAAAAGTATCCCCAACTGAAAGTATGGAGCCGAGGAGCAAATGCCAGTGGTGGCAAATCGGGAGCTCTGAATCAAGTTTTACCCCAGACTCGCGGGGAATTTGTGGGGGTTTTTGATGCCGACGCGACGGTGACACCAGATTTGTTACGCTTAGTTTTGCCAGTGTTCTCTAGCACTGGAGTTGGAGCAGTACAAGTCAGAAAATCGATCGCCAATGCTCCCCTAAATTTTTGGACTCGCAGTCAAGAAGCCGAAATGGCGCTCGATAGTTTTTTCCAACAACAGCGAATTGCGATCGGCGGCGTTGGAGAATTGCGCGGTAACGGTCAATTTATGCGTCGTACAGCCTTAGAAAGCTGCGGAGGCTGGAACGAGGAGACAATTACCGATGATCTGGATTTGACACTGAGGCTGCACTTAGACGGGTGGGATATTGAATTCCTGGCTTTTCCAGCCGTATCTGAAGAAGGAGTCACTAACGCCAAGGCTCTTTGGCATCAGCGCAATCGCTGGGCAGAAGGTGGCTATCAGCGCTATCTTGATTACTGGAAGTTAATTTTTCGGAACCGCATGGGAACTGGGAAAACTTGGGATTTATTTGGATTTTGGGTATCTCAGTATTTCTTGCCCACAGTAGCACTGCCCGATTGTTTGATGTCCATTGTGCTGCGCCGAATGCCGATCGCCAGTCCTCTAACTTTCATGACTATTACCCTGTCTCTGGTGGGAATGTTTGTCGGTTTGCGTCGTACTCGCAAAGAGACCAAATTTTTTGACATTAAAAGAGTTTTTGCCACCTTGATGCAAACGCTGTCATCTACTGTGTATATGCTTCACTGGCTACTGGTAGGCGCTGTGACGGCTCGGATTTCAGTGCGCCCCAAGCAGTTAAAATGGGTGAAAACTGTTCATCAAGGCACTGCTAACATCAAGTGAAAATCACAAAAAACAATCCTAAACTGCCGGGATTAAAGAAAATATCAACAATTAGAATTCTACCAACCAATGATGGTAGAATTTTAAAAGAAAATGTCTTTTATCAAAAAATACCAAATAGGCGATCGGTAATCGGAAATAAGTAATCGGTAATACCAATTGACGGTTAACTATTAACCGTTAACCGTCAATCGATTTTAGATTTTAGATTTGAGATTTTAGATTGACCCCACGGATAAATTCGGGGGCTTGAGGATTTGAGATTTGAGATTTTGGATTGATTCCACGGATAAATCCGGGGGCTTGTACCACCTTTGAAATTTTTGGTCAATAGGAAATAAGTAATCGGTAATACCAATTAACTGTTAACCGTCAACCGTCAACCGTCAACCGTCAACCGTCAACAATCATTCCGGTGAAACCGGAATTTATATCACCAATTATTGATAATGGATTTGTTAGAGTACCAAGCTAAAGCTTTATTTCGCCAGATGGAAATTCCGGTTTTGCCATCGCAGCGGATTGACAATCCAGCCGACCTCAAAGGGCTGAAAATTCCCTACCCTGTCGTACTAAAATCCCAAGTGCGGGCGGGGGGACGGGGTAGGGCCGGTGGCATTAAGTTTGTGGAAAATACGATCGATGCGGTGGCTGCGGCTCAGACAATTTTTAATTTGCCGATCGAATCTGAGTATCCCCAAGTCCTGTTAGCAGAGGCCAAGTACAATGCTGACCAAGAATTATACTTGGCGGTACTCCTAGACCCCGTAGCACGACGCCCCGTACTTTTGGGTTCGCAACAAGGAGGCATGGATGTAGAAGGGTCGATCGACCAAATGCAGCAAGTGGTCGTAGACCAAGAGTTTTCCCCTTTCTACGCTAGACGACTGATGCTGAAAATGGGATTGCAGGGAGACCTGATTCAATCAGTCAGCACAATAGTTGAGAAAATGTACCGACTGTTTGTCGAGAAAGATTTAGATTTAGTAGAAATCAATCCTCTCGGCATCAGTCCCAAGGGAGAGGTAATGGCTTTAGACGGTAAAGTCAGTGCCAATAATGATGCCTTGGGGCGACATCCAGACTTGGTTGGACTAGCCGAAAAGAAACAGGATACCAAGCAGTTAGGAGAGAGGAGACGTCAGACGGATCGCCGGAGTGCTAACTTGAACTTGCCACACTCGTCCTTGGAATTAGCCCCCACGTCTCCATCCCAAATCTCGAATTCTGAACCCCTGAATTTGGTGGAATTAGACGGGAATATCGGGATTTTGTGCAACGGAGTTGGTTTGACAATGGCGACTCTGGATGCTGTCGCCAACGAAGCAGGCAAACCAGCTAATTTTGTGAATCTGGGTTCCCTAGACCGCTACGATAGTGTAGATGCGTTGCGCGATCGCACAGAGTCGGCTCTAGAGTTAGTCTCTCAGGATAAAAGCGTGAAGGTGGTGCTGGTGAATATTTTGGGTAGCAGCGCCACTAGCGAGGCAATGATCGCAGCGGTGGTGGGCTATCTGGAACGAAAAGCCCGCGCCAACCGCCAACTTCAGATTGTGTTACTTCTGGTTGGACTCGATCGAGATGCGGTGAAAAAGCGTTTGGGGCAGTTGCCTGTGCAGCTAGCCACCACTTTGGATCAGGCTGTAGCACAAGCTGTGTCTTTAGCTAAATAGCAGGAACTTATAGAACCGGTCAGTAACTCAGGGCTAAAGCCACTGAGCTTGTAAGAGAAATCAAGCAAGCTATGCTGACCAGTCTAAGCCTTGATTGGCTACGTTATTTAGGTTACG
>REAP01000207.1 GCA_004294385.1 Oscillatoriales cyanobacterium
CTTCGTAGCAGTCGAAATTCCGTTCACCCCTCGCGCCAAGCGGGTTCTAGAACTGTCCCTCGAAGAAGCTCGCCAACTCGGACACAATTATATAGGTACCGAGCACCTGCTGCTGGGTCTGATCCGCGAAGGTGAAGGAGTCGCGGCCAGAGTCTTGGAAAACCTGGGAGTAGACTTGTCGAAAGTCCGCACCCAAGTGATTCGGATGCTGGGCGAAACCGCAGAAGTCGCAGCCACTGGCGGCGGTGCTCGCACCAAAACCCCAACCCTCGATGAGTTCGGATCTAACTTGACTCAAATGGCGGTGGATGGGAAGCTAGACCCCGTAGTCGGACGCCAAAAAGAAATCGAACGGGTAATCCAAATTCTTGGTCGCCGTACCAAAAATAATCCGGTGCTCATCGGTGAACCGGGAGTCGGCAAAACCGCGATCGCCGAAGGCCTGGCCCAACGCATCGCTAACAACGATATTCCAGATATCCTCGAAGATAAGCGCGTCGTCACCCTCGATATCGGCTTGCTCGTTGCCGGTACGAAATACCGGGGGGAATTTGAAGAACGCCTCAAAAAAATCATGGACGAAATCCGCACGGCGGGTAACGTGATTTTAGTCATTGACGAAGTGCACACTTTGATCGGTGCTGGTGCGGCGGAAGGGGCGATCGATGCTGCGAACATTCTCAAGCCAGCTTTGGCTAGAGGCGAACTCCAGTGTATCGGCGCTACCACCTTAGACGAGTACCGCAAGCACATTGAGCGCGATGCAGCCCTAGAACGGCGCTTCCAACCTGTGATGGTCGGCGAACCCACCGTTGATGAAACGATCGAGATTCTCTTCGGTTTGCGGGAACGCTACGAACAGCACCACAAGCTGAAAATCTTGGATACAGCCCTGGAAGCCGCAGCCAAACTTTCTCACCGATATATCTCCGATCGCTTCCTACCAGACAAAGCCATTGACCTCGTAGATGAAGCAGGTTCGAGAGTCCGTCTGATTAACTCTCAACTTCCTCCCGCAGCCAAGGAACTTGACAAAGAACTGCGCCAAGTCCTCAAGGATAAAGACGAAGCAGTGCGTTCTCAAGACTTTGATAAGGCCGGAGAATTGCGCGATCGCGAAATGACGATCAAAGCCGAAATTCGCGCTATTTCCCAAGCCAAAAAAACCGACTCGGCGGCCCGCGGCGACACCGACCCATCGCCAGTAGTTACCGAAGAAGACATCGCCCAAATCGTAGCAAGCTGGACGGGAGTTCCGGTCAACAAACTGACCGAATCCGAGTCCGAAAAGCTGCTACACATGGAAGATACCCTGCACCAGCGTTTGATTGGTCAAGAAGAAGCTGTCAAAGCTGTTTCTAAGGCCATTCGTCGCGCCCGTGTTGGCTTGAAAAACCCCAATCGCCCGATCGCCAGTTTCATCTTCTCCGGTCCCACCGGCGTCGGCAAAACCGAACTCACCAAAGCCCTAGCCGGTTACTTCTTCGGTTCCGAAGACGCGATGATTCGACTGGATATGTCCGAGTATATGGAACGTCACACCGTCTCCAAACTCATTGGTTCCCCTCCCGGTTACGTCGGCTACAACGAAGGTGGACAACTGACAGAAGCAGTTCGTCGCCGTCCTTACACAGTCGTGCTGTTCGACGAAATCGAAAAAGCCCACCCCGATGTCTTCAATATGCTCTTGCAAATATTGGAAGACGGCCGTTTAACTGATGCTAAAGGTCGCACCGTAGACTTCAAAAATACGCTGCTGATTATGACATCTAACATCGGTTCTAAAGTCATCGAAAAAGGTGGCGGCGGCCTCGGTTTCGAGTTCAGCGATAACCAAGCCGATGCTACTTACAACCGCATTCGTTCTTTGGTTAATGAAGAACTGAAAAACTATTTCCGCCCAGAATTCCTCAACCGACTTGACGAAATTATCGTCTTCCGTCAGTTGAACAGAGAGGAAGTTAAGGAAATCGCGGTGATCATGCTGAAAGAAGTTTTCGGCCGTTTGACAGAACAGGGAATCACTCTGGAAGTTACCGAAAAGTTCAAGGAACGTCTGGTGGAAGAGGGCTACAATCCTAGTTACGGAGCCAGGCCTCTGCGCCGCGCGATCATGCGGTTGTTGGAAGATAGTTTGGCTGAGGAAATCCTGTCTGGCCGCATCAAAGACGGCGATATCGCTGTTGTGGATGTGGGTGAGGATGGAATTGTCAAGGTGTTGCAAGGCCAGAAGCGGGAATTGCTACCCCAAGGTGCTGAGTAAGTTCGATCGCGAGTACAGTTAGTTTTGAACGAATTGTGCGATCGTAAATAACTCGAAATCAGTATCTAAAAAAGGTGGAGAATCAAGATTCTCTGCCTTTTTTAGCGAATAAAATAATAGAATTAGAGGAAGATTAAATGACATCTGAAAAAAAGAATTTGAATACAGAAGTAATAGAAAATAAGCCTGATACTTCGACTTCGCTCAGCACAAGCCCTTCCTGGCAAAAAATTTGGAACTCGCAACGAGAAAATCTTCAGATAGTAATTATTGCCTTGGGTTTAGCGATATTGATTCGAGCATTTATCGCTGAACCGCGCTTCATACCGTCGGATTCTATGTTACCAACTTTGCATATAGGCGATCGGGTCGTAGTCGAAAAAATATCCTACTATCTTGAAGCTCCAAAAACTGGCGACATCGTAGTATTTTCCCCACCGGAACAGTTGCAAGAACAAGGATTTACCCAAGACCAAGCATTTATCAAACGGGTAATTGGCTTACCTGGTCAAACCGTCACCGTGAACAAAGGTCTAGTCTATCTTGATGACAAACCCCTAGTTGAAAAATATATAGCCGAACCTCCTCAATATCAGTGGGGGCCTTATCGCGTCCCAGAAAATCAATACTTCGTGATGGGAGACAACCGTAACAATAGCAATGATTCCAGCCGGTGGGGATTTTTACCGAAGCAGAACATCATCGGCCGCGCTATAGTCAGGTTTTGGCCTCTAGAACGCATCGGCAAAGTTTGAAGTCAGTTGACTAGACCTCTTGCAAAAATAGTTAGGACGGGCTAGAAGCCCATCCCACAAAAATCTTTTTTCTTGTGGGATGGGCTTCTAGCCCGTCCCAAAATTTGGTTTGACTGTTGACTGTTGACTGTTGTCAGCTTAATTCCCAATGCCCAATGCCCTCTTTGGCCAATGCCCTCTTTGGCCAATGCCCAATGCCCTCTTTGGCCGATGCCCAATGCCCTCTTTGGCCAATGCCCTCTTTGGCCGATTTCTGTACGGATATTGCTAATAATTTTTACGCCTTGAACGGTAGGGCATTCCTCCACCAACTGATAAAATAGTTGAATAAGTAGCGGGACTCCCCGCCTACATCAAAATTTGTTCGATATTAAAAAATTAGGTAAAGCTATGGGATTTTTTGATTCAGAAATTGTTCAACAAGAAGCCAAGCTGTTGTTTGAGGACTACCAATCCCTGACCAAACTAGGCGGCAGTTACGGCAAATTCGATCGCGAAGGCAAGAAAATGTTCATCGCTCAGATGGAAGCTATGATGGATCGTTATCGTATTTTTATGAAGCGCTTCGAGCTGTCTGAGGACTTCATGGCTCAGATGACCGTCGAGCAGTTAAAAACGCAACTCAATCAATTTGGGATAACGCCTCAGCAGATGTTTGACCAAATGAACTCAACGCTGGAGCGCATGAAATCTGAACTGGAAAAACAATCTTAAGGTCAGATATTGAAGGAAGAAGGAAGAAGGAAGAAGGAAGAAGGAAGAAGGAAGAAGGAAGAAGGAAGAAGGAAGAAGGAAGAAGGAAGAATTGTTCACTCGTAATTAGGAATTAGGAATTCGTAATTCCCTACTCGTAATTAGGAATTCGTAATTCGTAATTCCCTACTTCTAGCCCAATGCCCAATGCCCAATGCCCAATGCCCAATGCCCAATGCCCAATGCCCCATGCCCCATGCCCCATGCCCCATGCCCCATGCCCCATGCCCCATGCCCCATGCCATGCCCCATGCCCCATGCCCCATGCCCCATGCCCCATGCCCCATGCCCCATGCCCCATGCCCCATGCCCCATGCCCCATGCCCAATAATTAAGGTCGCTCAAAAGCTGAAGCAGGTTTGAAATCTTCTGCTGGAACTCCCTGTAAAGCTTGGCTCATAAAATCGCGCCAAATAGGGGCAACAACAGTACCGCCAGTAGCACCGTAGCTCATCGGTGTATAGTCATCGTTGCCAACCCAAACAGCCACGGACAACTGGGGGACGTAGCCCACAAACCAGATATCCCGTTCTGAGGAAGTTGTACCAGTTTTCCCAGCAGCCGGCCGCCCAATTTGGGCTGCCCTTGCCGTTCCATTGTTGACTACGCCTTGTAAGGCGCTGTTGACAGAAGCAGCAGCCCAAGCATTGAGTACCAATTTGGGTTTGGGCGTGTTGTCGAGCAAGACGTTACCACTGCTGTCAGTTACTTGGACTATAAAGGTGGTGTCAGAATGCCAGCCATTGTTGGCGAAGGTGGCAAAAGCCCCCGCCATTTCTAAAGGAGTGAGGTCAACTGCACCCAAGGGCAAGGAAACCACGGGTTCCATCGGACTTCTGATGCCCAGTACCCGGCAAATTTCAATCACTTTGTTTAATCCAATTTCTTGCCCAAGCTTGACAGCGGGAATGTTTAGTGATACTTCCAACGCTCTGCGGATGCTGACGGCACCGGAGAAGCCACCACCGTAGTTTTGAGGGTAGTAGTAGCCATCACCGTCACGATAGCCGACAGGGGAGTCGTAGACAACGGAATCGGGGCCGTATTTGCCGCTAGCAAAGGCTGCGTAATAGATGAAAGGCTTAAAAGAAGATCCGGGCTGACGACGAGCTTGAATGGCGCGGTTGAACTGACTCTTTTCGTAATCGACACCGCCAACCATTGCTTTGACGAAGTGGGTACGGGGATCGACGGCTGCTAGGGCGATTTGACCTTGGTCGCGATCGTAAAAAATGCCTTGACTGTATAGTCGATCGTGCCATGCTTTGACGGTTTCTTCGGCCAGCCGCTGCATTTTGAGGTCGATCGTGGTTTGAACGCGCATTCCTCCCTTGACTACTGCATCTCGCCCAAAACGTCTAGTCAATTCCTGGACGACGGCTTGTGTGACATAAGGAACTTGAGAACCGCCAAAAGAGGTAATTTTGCCGAGCTTAATTTTTTGTTTACGAGCGGCTGTCTCTTCCGCCTCCGTAATCCATTTGAGCTTCTTCATCCGGTCTAAGACGATTTCTTGTCGATCTTTTGACAACTTGTAATTGGCGAAAGGACTATATTCTTCCGGGGCCGAAATTATTCCGGCTAACATCGCTGCTTCTGCTAAAGTCAAATTATCTGCTGACTTATTGAAGTAGCTGCGAGATGCTGTCTCTACGCCGTACAAGTTGTGACCGAGGTAGATTTGATTCAGGTAAAGTTGCAGAATCTGGTCTTTGTTGAGAATTTGCTCCAAGCGGATAGACATTACCGCTTCAGCTACTTTGCGGCTGAGTTTTGACTGGGGAGATAGAAATAGGTTTTTGACTAACTGCATCGTCATCGTCGAGCCGCCTTCAACGGTTTTACGACTTTGCAGGTTGGCGAGGAGAGCTCTGGCTATCCCACCGGGGTTGATGCCTTTGTGGGTGAAAAAGCTGCTATCTTCGATCGCCATTACGGCCCGTTTCAGGTTCGGCGAGATTTTGTTCAGGGGTACGACATCTCGGTTGGCTTCATCGTGGATGCTGGCTAGGGGCCTGCCATTGATGTCGTAAATGTGCGTGGTTTCTGTGGGAGAGTAGGTTTGCAAGATGCGAACATCTGGCAAATTGCGGAAGCTGATCGCTAAGCCAACCAGTCCGCCAGCTACTACGGAACTGGCAAGCATTGTGATGCTGAGTATGGTTCCGGCGGTCACTTTACTGACTGACTGAACAAACTCGAATACGGGGGCTGAGTTTTCCGTATTTTTACGGACTGCGTTGGTTGACACGTGGATTTAACTTCCTCGCTCGATTTGGGGTTTTAGACTTTTGATTTTAGATGAGGCTTGAATTAAATGCCACCAGTTAATCTTGGCAAGCAGGCTTTGGGATTATGGTAGCTTAATAGTTGTATGTCAATCAGTGAGTTTAGCTAATTCCGCTACACTTTGGCAAAATATTGTCAGGAACTCAGCGCTGAAGCGACTGAGCTTGTAAGAAATTACAAGCTGTTCTGACCAGACCCCTCTTACGAGGAGACGTTATTTAGGTCACGATACCGGAGAATGCGACGCTAGTTTTCCGCTCTATCATCTGCAATTAAACAGTTTTAAAGTCACTGAAACAGTGTTCCCGAAAGGGAGAGCGAGGCAACCATACCTCACTCCTTGGGGCAACCATACCCCTCCAACCCCGCAAGGGGATTCAAGGCGGTTAAAACCGCCCGCGTCGTTTCCCACGAGCGGGCTAAAGCCACTGAGTTTCCCACTTACCGAGTGTTTTTATGATTTCCGATCGCACTCCTATGATTTCTCCTAACTTTTCTGGAATTTACCGTGGTGTCAGCGAGATTTTTCCCGATCGACCTGATTCTAGCAACCCTGACGAAAATTTGGTTCAATTGCTCACAAAAGGCGATCGACCTTTGCGCGTCAAATTGGGAATCGACCCCACAGGGACTGACATTCACCTCGGCCACAGCATTTGCGTCCGCAAACTCCGAGCTTTTCAGGATGCCGGCCACACCGCAGTGTTGCTCATCGGCGATTTTACCGCAAGAATTGGCGATCCAACCGGAAAATCCGAGACACGTACTCAGTTGACTCCCGAACAAGTGGCGGAAAATGCCCGGACTTATTTAGACCAAGTACGTCCAATTCTCGATTTTGACACGCCCGGACGTTTAGAGATTCGCTACAATTCCGAGTGGTTGTCGGGTTTGGACTTGGCGAAGATTTTGGAGCTGCTAGGCACCATGAGCGTGCAGCAGATGCTCGCTAAAGAGGGATTTGATAATCGAATGGAGCAGGGAACAGCAATTTATTTGCACGAGTTTCTCTATCCGCTGATGCAGGGTTATGATTCGGTGGCCCTGGAAGCTGATGTGGAGTTGGGGGGAACTGACCAAAAGTTTAATATTGCGGTGGGGAGAGATTTGCAGCGACATTTTGGGATGAAACCGCAGTTTGGTTTGCTGATGCCGATTTTGATTGGGACTGATGGGGTGCAGAAGATGTCGAAGTCTTTGCATAATTATGTCGGTTTGTCCGATGACCCGCTGACGATGTATTCTAAGTTGGAGAAAATTGCTGATAGTTCGATCGCCCAGTATTTTGAACTATTGACAGATTTGCCTCTGGATGCTTTGCCCGAAAATCCGCGAGAAAAACAGAAGCTTTTGGCTGTGAATGTTGTCAGTCAATATTGGGGGAAGGAAGCAGGCGATCGGGCTCAGTTAGATGCAATGGCGCTGGTTAAAGGTGCTGCGGGTGAAGCTGATGCAGTGCCGGAGTTTTCTTTGGCAACTGTACAGTTTCCTGCTAAGTTGTTTTATATTCTGAGTGCTAGCGGACTTTGCAAAAGCAGCGGTGATGCGCGGAAGTTGATGCAGGGCGGTGGGGTGAAGTTGGAGGGCGATAAAGTTTCTGATGTTAACCTCACTTTTGAATCGCCTGCTGAATTGGCCGGTAAGGTTTTGCAGGTTGGGAAAAATAAGTTTGTGCGATTGGTGTCTTGAATAAACATCGACCATATTTCTTGTGGAACAGGCATCTTGCCTGTTCAAAACAGGCAATTCTTTTGATTGTGGAACAGGCATCTTGCCTGTTCTGAACAGGCAATTATTGCGATGACTAATCTATTTTTTTAAATGCAGATGAACGCTGATAATCGAATTATTGTTGCTTTGGATGTTTCGAGTTTAGAAAGTGCGATCGCGCTTTTGGACAAACTCCCCGACGTATCTTTCTGGAAAGTAGGTTTAGAGCTATTTGTGAGCTCCGGCCCGGAAATTCTGGCTATTCTGAAACAGCGGCAAAAGCGGATTTTTCTGGATTTGAAATTTCACGATATCCCGAATACGGTTGCTGGTGCTTGTCGGGCGGCTGCTAAGTATAATGTCGATTTATTGACAATCCATTCTACCTGTGGTAAAGAGGCTTTGAAAGCGGCGTTGGTTGCTTTGGAAGAAGGGGCGGCGGCTGTGAATAAACCGAGTCCTAAATTGATTGCAATTACTCTGTTAACCAGTTTGAATTCCAGACAGTTAGCTTTTGAATTAAAAATACCTTTAGAGTTGCCAGAGTATGCTTTGCATATGGCTCTTTTGGCTAAGGAAACGGGTTTAGCTGGTGCTGTTTGTTCTCCGCAGGAAGTCGAACAGTTGCGGATGAGTTGCGGCGATGATTTTCTGTTAGTTTGTCCCGGTGTGCGTCCTAAATGGGCTGATGGGGGCGATCAAAGGCGATCGATGACTCCGAAGGATGCTATTAAAGCTGGTGCTGATTATCTGGTGATTGGGCGGCCGATTACTGCTTCGGATGATCCAGTGGCAGCTTTTGCGCGCATTTGTGAAGAGTTGGGTTGACAATAGGAATATTTTTTTAACCGCAGATGAACGCCTATGGAATTTTATCTGCGTTCATCTGCGTTTATCTGCTGATATCTGCGGTCAAAAACTCCCCCATGTAACTAAAATCTGGCATTGAATCTTTTACAATTAAAAATAGCCTCTTGAAAGCACATCATCTTCGTCGAGTTCATCTTTGCCAATCATCCCTTCAATTTCAGTTAAAAATCTCAGAAAAACTTCCGGTGAAAAAGGGTTATCATCAAGATGCTTTACAAAAGAAGCTCGATTGTTTTTTCTTCCCTGTACCGTACTAAAAGCACTTCTGATATTAGACGATAACCGCTTGGCTTTTCTCAGAATTAGTATCTCATCAATAGGTGTGAGTGATGAGCTAATCGGCGACATATCCAGCCATTCACATAGCAAGAAATACTTGGCTCCTGGAACACTCGATTTTACATCTAAGGCAGTTGCTGCGCTCTCTTGAAACATGGTTTTATCAAGATTTGTTTTACACTCAGCCGCAATATAAGCAATATTTGCCTCGCGGGAGGTACTTTCCTTGAAATCTTGATTGTGAGAGGCTTTCAGAAATATTTTTCTACTAATTGCAAAATCTTGATTCTTAGCTCTAATACTCATCCCACCGCCTTTTGGACTTACTTTTAAACTTGACTCAAATCGTAGTGATGAAAAACACTGTGTTGGGCCAAAGGATAATTCTTTGTCCTTTAATGAATCTGCAAAGACGGTTGTAACTAAGATAGGTATAAATTCTTCAATAATTGAGTTATCAAGTTTTAATTGCCCCTTTTCACGGTGCAAAAAATCCTCGTCACTGTCAAAAATTAGTTCGAGATCAATGTATCGCTTATAGGAGGTTAGATGAGATACCATATCTGGAACCACTTTCAGATCGCCACTGATATTTTCAAGGGTTTTCAACCATTTTTTATAGTATTCAATTGCTTGATCAACACGCCCTTTATCTGTAGAAGGTAGTTTATTATTATCAAGTAATGCTGCTAGTTTGTCCCCGTGTGGCTGAGCTAAGTTAAACATAAATTTCTTCTTTTGGGTTAATTCCTTCAATGATTTTCCGTGAACGCTGTAGATCGAAGTAAGGTGAGGGCTTTACTTTTTTAGCCTTATCGATAGCATCCTTGATTTCGTATTTTACTTGTTCATCCGCTAGGAGATAAGCGGACTCTAATGCCTCTACAGCAATATTTCTAGCTTGGTCTATAGTAAAATGATACTGTAAATTTTCTACTTTTATAAAGTGCAGTATATCTTCTTTGATACTTTTTCCATAACGATTCACAAAAGTTCTTTCTTGACGAATATCTAAACTAATCCCCAATACTTGACTAGCGATTTCTGCAACTAACTCACCGTTAAAAAAAGGAGTCCCTCTAATATTTGATTCTCGACCGACTACAAATATTATTTTACTGTTATCGCTGCATATTCGTAACAATTCTTGCAAAGTATAGGCTATATCTAAGCAATATTGAATTACAGTTAGAAATCTATTACTTCTGTGCTTGCGATTGGAACCAAACTCAGATTTTGCTACCTCTAAAATTTTCCAGTTTAGTGATTCAGTAGAACCGCGATACTGCTGATGATAGTTAAATACATTGATATAAGGGGGGGATGTAATTACAAGATTGACGCTGGAGTTTTGTAAAGGAATGTTTCTCGCATCGGCATTGTAGGCATTTATCTGATTTTCACTATAGGGTAAGTTAAGCACAAAAGTAGCAATACTTTCCGCAATGGTAAAAATCCTTGAATAGGTAATTTTTTTGTTTTCTAAGTCTAGCAGTATCACTAATGCTTCATGTAGAATATTAATTAATTTTTGTTCATTGTCAACTGCTAAATATACAACTTTATCTATTAAATCATTTTCTGTAAGTTCTTTTTGTATTGTTTGGAAGAGTGGCATTGTATCCCAGATATCAGTTTTTAGTCGAGCGAGAAAACAATTGATATATCTTTCACGTTGTCTTGGTGAAATAGTGATGAATTTATAGGTATTAGCAAGGATTAAAGCTGCTGGGTTTATTTCGGTTCCGCAGGCTTCCAGTCCTAATCTTCCGGCCTCATATAAAACTGTTCCACTACCTAAAAACGGATCGAAAATTACACTGTTTTTGTTGGCATATTGATCTATCAAAGTTTCGATAAACTGGGGTGAAAATTGCCCTTTCCAAGGAAGTGGATTAGTACGTTGTTTATCTTCAATGTCTAGTAATTCTTGAGGAATTTCTTGTCTATTGATGGGAGTTTCACTAAAAACACTAGAGACAACCATAATTCTGATTTTTACTTAGCGCGAATTTGTGAATAGATAGAAAAAGCAGACGGGGCGAGTTTTTGTAGATTGCACGTGGGAATCAGAGATTGTTGGTGAACCCGCCCCTACAAATTAACAATAAAAATTCATTTTATCGGAAAAAGCGATCGCCTATTCCTGGACAATTTCCACCAAATCTTCAATCATCACATCAAAGGTGCGGGCCAATTTGTGTATCGAAATGAAGTCAATGGTTGACACTCCCGGACAGCGCGCGTAGTGTCTGACGGTGCTGTAAATTACGCCCGATCGCTCTGAAACCTCTTTTAGCGTCCAACCTTTCTCAGCAGCAAATTCCCTGACTTTTAGTCTGACTAAACCCATACTTGACAAATGATGGTGTACCATCATAAGATATTTTTATCCCAAAAGGCGATCGCCTAATCTTCGACAATCTCATACAAATCTTCGACCATCACGTCAAAAGTCCTCGCCAACTTGTCCAAGGCTGTCACATCAATTGTGGCTAATCCGGGCGATCGGGCATAAGTTCTCAGCGTACTGTAGACTACGCCCGATCGCTCAGAAACCTCTTTGATCGTCCAGCCTTTCTCAGCAGCAAATTCTTTAACTCGTAATCTAATTAAGCCCATAAGCTATTGACACCTGACTAATATGAGTCACAAAATTATACTACAAAAGGCGATCGGCTATTCTTTGACGACCTCAACCAAATCTTCCACCATCACGTCAAAAGTACGTGCCAACTTGAGCAGACAAGTAAAATCAACCATTGCCATTCCTGGAGAACGTGAATAGGTGGTTGACTCCCGATCGGTCAGAAACCTCTTTGATCGTCCAGCCTTTCTCACCAGCAAATTCTCTAACCCGCAATCTAATTAAACCCATTGACAGACCACTAGATATAGTATATTATAATTATATCGTAAAAAGCGATCGCCCCAACGTCTGCAAAACTTAAAGACGATCGCCTATCATCAACTGGGATTTACTAACCATCTAAAATTCCCATCAATTGGGATGTACCAACCGTCTGAAATTCCCACTAATTGGGATTTGCCAACTATCTGAAATTTTCATCAATTGGGATGTACGAACCATGTTAACAAAATTTTCGCGAAAATCAACCCCCAGAAACAGATTGAGCCGGTTTGTCACAAAAGAGGCGATCGCGCGGCTGCTGAAAATCAAAGTAGAACAAATATATCGCTTCGAGTGCTGGGCGCATATCCTGTACGTGCACGCCGAAGGGATGAGTCGGTTTGTGAGTTATGCCGACTTTCCGCCAGTGGTGGGAGAGGAAGCGCCCTCTGGTGTAGATTTTGGTTACTGGAAGCGCCGGATGGCGAGTCTGAAGGAGAGATACGCGCCGAATTTTTGGGTGGATTTCTATGGGGATAAATTTCGAGAGGCGGTTTCTGTTGCTGAATTGTTGGAGTGGGGAGAGTTGGTGGGGGTGATTAAATTGATGTTAAGTGCGATCGGGCTGGAGTCGCTGCGAAAGGTTTACGCACAAGAGAAATATCTGCTGGAACATTTTTAAATTATGACTAAAACACGAGTAGTTAGAAACCGGGTTTTTTTGAGAAAATACGGCATCCCAGCCTTTAGCCAAGTGAAAAACCCGGTTTCTTTGCTGTGCGTAACTGCCATAAACTCCAGTCCCCTGCTGTAGGGGCGGTGCCCCCGTGCCCGCCCGAAAGATCGGGGCAACCACGGGGGGATTGCCCCTACAGGAATTACTCGCCACAAATATTCAAAAAATTGGTTCAAGCTCAACAGCAACAGTTATAATTTCTCAATGTGGTAACCTTTCAAACATCCAACCAGCAGAGGGCGATCGCGGGAATTACAGGCTAAGTCCGCTCAGTCTGCGGTTATGCGTTTGGTGGGGTTCCCGCCGTCGGAGTCGAAGTAGGCTTTGATTGAGTTGGCTGATTATGTTTTTAGTCAACTTTATTAGGTGCGATCGCGCAGTTTTAGGGAAGATAATCGTGGTTTACATCTTACCTAAAAAGTTTTATATCAATTAATTGGAGGTATTTACGATGAATTATCAGTTTTTGTGCAGCTACAAAGAAAACGTAGAAAAGAAAATCAATCTTTTGTTAGGTTTTCAACAAGTTTATTGGGATAAAATTTATATTTTTTCTGCTTTTGTTAGTGAGTATGGGGTGAAAAAAGTAAAAGAAATTATTTCACACGAGTCTTTAAATGAAAATACGGAAGTTGTGATTGCTATAGGCAAAAAAACTTATGATATTAATAAGCCTATTGATATACAAGAAATTTTAGATTTCGTCAAAGATCAAAATCAAAATAAATTTAAGACTCAACCAATTAGTTTCATATGCCCTAAAAATGATGAATTTCATATCAAAGCCTATTGTTTTTTAGGTCATAACAAGAAAGGTTCTCAGACTCAGATAGGTTATTCGATCATAGGTTCATCTAATCTAACCAAACGTGGTTTTCAAGATGAGGGAGAATTATGTATTAGCATCGACAACTTAGAATTAACACAAAAATTGAGTGATTGTTTATCAGATAAATATATTATTAATAATCGATCTTATGATTGGGATCAAGAAATTGAGAAATATAAAAGACAACATGAAAAACGTCAGGAGAAGAAATATAAGGATAAACAGTCTCGTCAAGATCAAGATGAAGTTCTCCAACCGTCTAAAGAAAACTCTACGCCTGTAAATCAATCTGAACCGAGACCAGGTAAATTCATTGAACTAGGTGTCTTGACTGATAGTGGTCTTCTTGCCAAGGCAATTACTCTCGCTAATGATAGTGAGAATATAGATTGTTTTCACTCCAATCAGGCTATAGACGAAGAGGAAAATGATGTTCCTCAAAATTCTTTATGTCTCTTATTTTCAACAGAAAACAATATATTCAGGATTGTTAAAATCATGTCTCACTACTCCTATCAAGAAGAGACAGAAGGATGTTTTGTCACATATGAAGAAAATGTAACTTATAAGCTTTCTGAGGATATTCTTGAAATCCTTGCGAATGAAAAGTATAAAATAATATCTGTTCCAGAGGATATGAAGGAATTACCTTATGAAACTCTAAAGAATTTTGAAGAAGAAGTTAAGGAATATCAGGAATATCAGAAAATGCTCGACGATCCGAAATATCAAAAATGGATAGAAAAAGATAAGAAGAAGAGGCAATTAGAAATTATTGACAGAATATTACAAATTGGCGATCCCACTTTAATGAAGCAAGAGCTAGAATTACTCCGTCAATCCATTTAATGTGCCATCATTTTTTCGCGACCCTTACCAATTAACAATTTATGATGAAGAACACAGTCAAGATGAAGATAGATGGATTACCATAGGCTTAGATGAAACAGGAATTTTAAGGGTTGTCATCCATACCTTTGAACAAACCGATCGCACTTCTTGCATAATTCGGCTTATTTGGGTCCGTAAAGCTACTTTCACTGAAACCCAAGTTTATCAAGAGAGGAAATTATGAAATCAGAGTATGATTTTTCTGCGTCAGAGCAAGGCAAGTTTTACCATCCTGATGCTACCTTTCATTATCCCATTTATCTCGAACCAGATGTCGAGGAATTTGTGACTAAAATTGCCGAGCATAAAAAGATTGAGGTGCAAGTTTTGGTCAATGAATGG
>REAP01000024.1 GCA_004294385.1 Oscillatoriales cyanobacterium
TGTGGAACGGGCATCTTGCCCGTTCTGGAAGGCAACAGGCTCTCCGGCCTGTTCCACAAAGAGTAAATTTTCTTGTGGAACGGGCATCTTGCCCGTTCTTGAGCATGGTGCAACATATGAGTTAGAACTAGCTGTAGTTTGATCGGCAAAAGTCAAGCTGCTAAATCCCAGCAGCAAGGCTATAGCAGGTAATGCGAGTAGTGAAGCAATTTTCATGAGATTTACAAAAATATTGACAGCCACATTAAACTCCCAAAACATTACCTGCAAATCTGCGGATAGATTACAATTTTGTAATTTAGTTCGATCAATGATGACGGTATAATCACCACCGAATCGGTCAGTAGTTATTTGTTATTTGTTATTTGTTATTTGTGATGAGCTACCAATGCCCAATGCCCAATGCCCAATGCCCGATGCCCAATTCCCAATTCCCAATTCCCAATTCCCAATTCCCAATGCCCAATTCCCAATGCCCAATGCCCAATGCCCAATGCCCAATGCCCAACTTGAAAATCTATGAATGTTCTATATGTTGAAGATGAAGCAAAAATCGCCAATTTTGTTTGTATTGGTTTGAAAGAACAAGGCTTTGTAGTGGATTATTGCGATAATGGGAATGATGGCTACGATCGCGCGATGGATAATCAGTATGATGCGATCGTCCTGGATATTGTATTACCGGGAAAAGATGGATTATCTATTCTCAAACTGCTACGAAAGGCTGGACGTAATGTACCCGTGATTTTATTAACGGCTCGTAATGAACTAGACGATCGCATAGAAGGCTTACATCTCGGTGCTGATGACTATTTGGCTAAACCGTTTTTTGTTGAGGAGTTAATTGCGCGGATTTATGCTGTGGTGCGACGGGCTGACGGCGGCCAAAATACGATCGCTGTTGGCCCAGTTAAGCTCGATCGCATTCTCCGAGAAGTTACCTGCGATCGCCATGCGGTAGAACTTACCACCCGCGAGTTTAATCTGTTGGAATATCTGATGCGATCGCCCGGTAGGGTACTCACCCGCACGCAAATCCTCGAACATATCTGGGGTTATGATTTTAATCCGAATACAAATGTGGTAGATGTGTGTATTCAACGCATTCGCAAGAAAATAGAACCGATCGGCGGTACGGGATGGATTGAGAGCGTGCGCGGCGTTGGCTATCGGTTTCGCAAACCAGATTCCCTATCATGAAACTGCAATCTTTTCGCTTTCGGATTACTCTATTATCTGCTGTTCTAGCAAGTATTGCTCTGATGGGCTTTAGTATTGTTTCGTGGTGGTTAATTTACGATGCTAAGGTAAAACGTCTTGATGCTGAAATCAAAAATCAATTAATCCAATCTACCCGCCCGGAATCGACCCAATGGGAGACTTATACTGATTCTTTACCATCGGTTTTGGGCATGAATGGAGCAACAACCGTGGCTTTGCTGGTGAATGATAGAGATGGTAATTTGCTCTACCGATCGCACCAGTGGCAAGATGGACTTGATGCCAATTCACTATGGCGCTCGCTCCCCCAACCCCCTCCACCTCCTGATAGAATACCTTTTGAATTAGAACCTCCTCCTCCACTTCCCAATGGAATCGATTCATTCTTACCGAGAGAAAGAAGACCTCCGCGCGATCGACCACCTCAACCCGATCGCCCTAATTCATTCGTACCGAGGGAAAGAAGACCTCCGCGCGATCGACCCGATTTTCCTCAAGTTTTCCAGGCTAAGCTAGCAACAAGGCGTACTAGCAAGACTATTTGGCGTGTGGGCGCGATTCATTCTCCTCAGACTCAAATAGCGATCGCAGTTAACTTACAGGCGATCGATCTAGAAATGACATCGATTGGTAATATATTTCTAATATCAATTCCCGTAGTTCTTTTACTCGTAGCCGGTGGAGCATGGATGATATCGCGAAGTATTTTGTATCCCATTGGGCGACTCACTACAGCAATCCGCAATGTCACCGTACAAGGGCTGGATCATCGCGTCCCTGTTGGTTCAACAGATATCGAGTTTTTAGAGTTAATTTTTGTGTTCAATCAGATGCTAGAACGTCTGGAACGGAGTTTTCAGCAAGCTTCTCGATTTAGTGGAGATGCAGCTCATGAACTGAAGACACCGCTGGCTATTTTGCAAGGCCAACTAGAACGAGCTTTGCATCAAGCTGAACCAGGTTCCGAGATGCAGCAAACCATTAGTAATTTATTGGATGAAGTGCGCCGACTGAGTGAAATTACCCGTAAACTTTTACTACTTTCCCTAGCAGATGCCGGACGCATGAGCTTAAATTGGGTTGAGGTGAATATGTCGGCTTTGTTAGCTGAAATTGCTGAAGATATGGAACTTTTAGCACCAGATTTAGAAGTACAGATGACTATTTCGCCTAATTTATCTATCAAGGGCGATCGGGATTTGCTGGTGCAGGTTTTGCAAAATCTGGTTGGTAATGCGATTAAGTATAATTTGCCACAAGGTTGGCTCAAGTTACAGGCTAACTGTCAGGGAAAAAGAGTAATTGTGAAAATTGTCAATAGTTCTCAGGATATTTCTTTGAGTGAGGGCGATCGCATTTTCGAGCGCTTCCATCGTGGCGACTCCAGTCAGACTCAAAAAATTGAAGGATCGGGATTGGGGCTAAGTTTAGCAAGGGAAATCGCACGGGCCCACGGTGGTGATATTAAACTAGATGCTGCCATACTTGGTCAAACAGCGTTTATACTGAGTTTACCTGTGGGCGATCGAGATTAACCTTATGTTGGCTAAGACTTTGGCTAATTCTGATTTTAAAGTTATAGCAGTCGCCAAGCCGCTTTGGTCATTGAGCGGAGTCGAAATGTCCACTTCGACGTAGTTTATCCTGAGCCCTTCGACGCAGTTTATCCTGAGCGTAGTCGAAGGCAGTGACCGAAATATCCTAATCGCCTTGGCGGTTGCTATAACGATGCGACTGGGGAAGTTAAGTCCCACAACATAAAAAAAGAGGACACAGCACTGCTGTGTCCCTACAAATACCAAATACCAAATTTAAAGTCCCCGACCAGACTGAGACTTTTTACTCAACCAATCCTTGCCCAATCTGATAGTCACATCCGATTGCAAAGAACCGGTACTCTCAACCAGCACATCCCCAAAACCCAAAGACTGGCGAATGGCTTGAGCATTTTTAATATCCCCATCTTGAGCCACTAGAGTTGTTACCTCCAACGATTCTGGCCAATCCTTATAAACCTGAACATTCCGATAACCAGCTTGAGTCAAAGTCTTGACAAATTCTTCAACAGCAGCTTGATCTCCGGTACTATCTTGAATCGCCACCTTCAGAAAAGTCGCATCAGCATTCTCAATTGTCCAAGTATTTTGACCGAAGTCAAAATGTTCGGCTACCATAGTTTGGATGGCACTTTGATCGGGCAACCAGTAACTTGCCTTGTAATCCTTGGTATCGCTGAACTTGCCGGGAACCATCAACATCTGGACGCTAGAACGCTCCATTTTAGTAGCAAAACCCGCTAAAGCTACCAATTCCTCAATATTCAAATTTGTGTCAATGTGAGACTGAATCACCGACAAAATCTTCGGCATTCGGGATAGCAAACCTACATTAACTTCCTGTTCCACAAAAGCACGCATCAACAATTGTTGGCGCTGTACTCTACCGATATCGCCCAAATTGTCGTGGCGATAAAGCAAATACTGCACGATTTGGTCGCCGTTAAGATGCTGTTTACCAGCTTTTAAATCTATATATAGATGCTGACTTTCATCGGTATACTTCATGTCTTTAGGGACATTAATCGTAATGCCACCAAGGGCATCAACCAAGCTTTTTATGCCTTGAATATTCAGTGTGACATAGCGGTCAATTCCCACACCGCCCAGGAGTCCGCTAACTGACTTGGCTGACGAAGCCGGACCGCCATAATAATTGGCTTCATTAATTTTTACCTCGCCTCTACCTTCAACATAGGCGCGGGTATCTCGCGGTATAGAAAGCACACTTAATTTTTTATTTTGAGGGTCGAACCTAACCAGCAGCATCGTATCGGTTAACCCCTTAAAAGAGTTTTCCCAGACTTCGTATCCCTTCTCTTTGTCGGGCTGGCCGTTGATGTCTGAACTCAGAACCTTAAGTCCTAAAACTAAAATATTAACTGGGCGAGTCAGTTCTGGCATTTTCATGCTGAGCTTGGCCATATCGCCTTGAGAAAACACCGCCGCTTCTTCGGGAGTCAATTTCTGTTGCTGAAGCGGGGTTGTGGATAGAGAAACTGCTAGGAGCGCTCCGGCTGTGGCTGAGAGCATGGCGACTCCCGCTAAACCAAAACCAAATCCCAGCCAACGACCTCGATGAGGCTGGGCAGATTTTTTGGTTGAAGGTTGAGTGGTTGGTTGTTTGCTGGGGTCTTGATTAGGATTTTTTTGAGCTGACACTGGCTTCCTCACAGAAAATAAGAATAAAAAAAGATAATGGCAATTTGTAGTATCAACCTGAAGACGCAATCAAGCAATAGGCTAAGGCCTTAAGATAATCCTAGGTTATGATAAATGTTTGCCGATGATTTTTTCGGCGACGCGACTCATTCCGGGTAGCCAGAGTGGTTGGCGTTGACCCAGGCGAAACATCAGACCGACACTGACGATGAAATAGCTGGTGGTCAACAGGCTACTCATTAATAACATGGGAAGTGTCCAAGATTCCGCAGAAATGGCTCCTGCTTCTAAAAAAATATGCCCTAAGAGCCAACTAAGAGCAAGGGCGATTGCCAAGCGGCTGACGGCTTTGTGTTCGGGGCTCCCTTCGTGGCGGTACAGTTTCCACAGGGCGGGGAAAAATCCGATGACGGGGATCAATAGTACAAACAGACTGATGCGATCGAGTTCAGGATTTTCTAAGGGATCTTTGTTTTTCATAAAAATTAGCAAGTTAAGACTTAAAACTCAAAATTTCTCAGTCCCCAGAGCCGCATTTTGATAAACTGGATACAGCACAGCAGACAGGAGAACAGACTTCGCCATGACCAAATCCCAAAAACCGATCGTTATTGCTCCATCCATATTATCAGCCGATTTTAGCCGTCTCGGAGCAGAGATTCAAGCTGTCGATCAAGCTGGGGCTGACTGGATTCACGTAGATGTGATGGATGGTCGCTTTGTTCCTAATATTACGATCGGACCGCTGATTGTTGAGGCAATTCGTCCTGTTACTACCAAAATCATTGATGTCCACTTGATGATTGTAGAGCCGGAGAAGTATGTGGAGGACTTTGCTAAGGCTGGTGCTGATATTATTTCGGTTCACGCTGAGCACAATGCTTCGCCTCATTTACACCGTACCTTGGGTCAAATTCGGGAATTGGGCAAGAAAGCTGGTGTGGTGCTCAATCCTTCGACGCCATTGGAGTTGATTGAGTATGTGCTGGAACTTTGCGATTTGGTGCTGATTATGAGCGTGAATCCGGGTTTTGGTGGTCAAAGTTTTATTCCGACTGTTTTGCCGAAAATTCGCCAGTTGCGCCAAATGTGCGATGAGAGAGGTCTCGATCCTTGGATTGAGGTGGATGGTGGTTTGAAGGTGGATAATACTTGGCAGGTTCTGGAAGCTGGCGCAAATGCGATCGTGGCTGGCTCTGCTGTGTTTAAGGCGAAGGATTATGCTGGTGCGATCGAGGGTATCCGCCACAGCAAGCGTCCGACTCCACAGTTGGCGGCTGTTTAATCAAGTATTTTTTCTGGTTCCCAGCCTCCAGGCTGGGAACGCATATGAGTGAGGCTCTGCCTCTTAATGATTTGACACTACTTAGAGACAGATGCGAGAATGCTTTCCATTTCCGCAAGCTCGATCGCCCCGGAGAATGTTTTGCCGTTCATAATAAAGAACGGAGTGCCTTCTATCCCCAATTTTTGAGCGAGTTGTACGTCTTTCTGAATGGCTGCTTCGGCGGCGGGACTGTTGCGATCGGTGTTGAATTTATCTACTTTTAGATTGAGTTTTTTGGCGATCGATCCGTAGAATTCCTCGCCTAACTGTTTTTGTCCCTCAAACAAAGCATCGTAGTATTCCCAGAATTTGCCTTGCTGTTGGGCCGCCCAGGCTGCTTTGGATGCTGGTAGCGCTTGAGGATGAATTGAGGTTAAGGGAAAATGTTTGTAGGATAAAGTAACTTTGTCCTGGTGTTTTGCCATAAACTGCTTGACTGTATCGTGAGCACGGGCGCAAAACGGACATTGAAAATCGGAAAATTCTAACAGTACAATCTGTTGCGAGGCGGCACCGGTACTGGGAGAATCGCCGATCGAAGATTTAGGATTAGTTTTCATCTCCTGCAAAAATGACTGCTGCGCTGCTTTGAGAGACTGCTGCTTTTCTTGCTGATATGCTTGTACCGACTCCAAAATTGCTTGCGGGTTTTCGCGGATGATCTGCAAGACTTGCTCTTTTAACTTCGGATCGACTGGATTACCACTGGCTGACTGGGCGGGGGAACAACCGATGAATATGAGGCAAACTGCTAAGAGTACACTCAAGCCGACGGCTTGTTGGCTGCGGAGTTTTCGCCAAATAGAGGATATGTTCATGTTTTTTTCTAATTCACGGCAAGACTTCATCCTACATTGGGAATTGAGAATTGGGAATTGGGAATTGGGAATTGGGAATTGAGAATTGGGAATTGGGAATTGGGAATTGGGCATCGGGAATTGGGCATCGGGAATTGGGAATTGGCTTTAATTTGAACAGCGATGATTCAGAATAAAATGTTAAAGGGCGATCGCACTAACGATCGCCCTTTATGTCTTCTCAACATTAGCGTTGAGAATTGTCTGGATGCGAGACTATTTGCGGTTGGTGAGCCACTTAGCAGCAACTATTCCCAAAATACCCGCCACAACTGGATTTCCCAAAAATTTCATCAAACTAGGCTGCTCGGCTAACACTTCTCGGAAAACATCCGGGTGATTGTGATAGGTAAACGAGGCTAATTTGGTAACATCGTCAGCATTCATCCGGCTAGCGTGGTGAGTAGAAAGCCCTAGCTGTTGTTCCAAGGTGCGATCGTTCAATCCTCTCTTGCTCAAATGCTTGAGAAATTCCCGCGCCACGTCATCCCGTTCGTTTGGTTTAATTTGGGCGATCGCATGAAGCAATTCCGGTTCCAATTGAGCAGGCGGCAAGGAGTCGTGATTCAGAGAATGACCAAATAATTGTTTACGCTGATCCGGCGAAGTTCGCTGAGCAAAATCATCAAAGTTTTCGTATTCTTCGGCGGATGTTTCTGGCATCTTTTCTCGATCACCACTTGCCAAATCGCTCATGATTTGACGCTTGTAAATATCACTGGTACTCATCGTAATTCTTTTCCAATCTAGACAACTTTTGTGTCTCAAATAGAGACTTTTTTTGCCAATAATTTGCGGTTTACTAAACCACAAATTGGCGACATTTGTATAGCAACCATCAAGGCAGGCAGAACCCAACGGCTGCGTTTATCCTGCCCAACGACTGCGTTTATCCGCATTTGTGGTCATTGAGCGAAGTCGAAATGTCCACCAATATTACATTTCGACTTCGCTCAATGACCGTATAGCTTTGGCGACTGCTATCACTGACTAATTAGGTCAAGACTTGTAGTCGATCTGATTTGATTGCTGGTCGTACTTCGCCGTCAAAATCAGTTTTTTATCTGGCGCATAAACCAAAACACTGACATCCTGATTCGGAAAATTTTTGTGAAAACCTTGTGCTAAAGATTTCGCCAAATCCTTGACTTCTGTAGGGCGGACTTGCGGGGAAATCACAACTCCCAACTTGTTGTTGTCGCGCACGTAAGCATCCTGAACCAGTCCATTGGCCGTCTTTGTTACCCATTTACCAAAATCTTGACCTGCTGCGGTATTTCCCTGTTCTAGCTGCGCGTAACTACCCTTACTACCACTAATTGCTACAGGTGGACTCATCGGTTTTTGAGCTGAAACACTTGTTGTGCAAGCTGTGGTAAAGCTTAGCATTAAAACCAAAAGTAGCCCAACAATTATTTGGCGGCTCTGCTGAAGTAAACTCACTCTTTTTCCTCCACGTTAAAAACATTTTGAAGAGTTGAAAGGGTCTGGCATTGAGACCCTTTCACCAAATGTTAGGCTTTGTCTATTACATCTTTGACGGCATCTTTTGCGTCTTGGACTGCGTGGCTCGTTTCAGCTTGTTTTTGTTTGGCTTTGCCTTGAGCTTTATCCTTGGGGTCGCCAGTTACATTGCCTAGAGTTTCTTGAGCTGCACCTTCGATGTTTTTGGCAGTTGCCTTTGCTCTATCTTCAATACTCATTGGTTTCTCCTTGTCTGTATTTAGTGTGACAACTTGTACTTAAATTAATAGTATTAGTTCGGCCTTTTATTTGCACTCCCTCTGTAGGTAGAACAAGTCTATCGATTTTAGATTTTAGATTTTAGATTTTAGATTAAAGAGTTGATGGAGGATTAATCGACTGAAAATGATTGTTCTAAACTCTAAAAATTAAAATGGGCGTGGGCAAGATACTGTTTTGCCCACACCCATTAGTTAAAAGCGGAAAATTCAATCTATCTTGTGATGACATTCTTTATCTATTTTGTGCTGCATCTCTTCCTTCAACTGTTCCACAGCACGCATAGTGTCAGCGTTTCCTTGTTTCTGCTGACCGAGGGATTTTTCGGTTTGCTCTGCGAGTAATTCTTCTCTAGATTTTGGTAAACTAACTTTGTTACTGCTGACTGTGACGGTTGCGTTTTGTTCAAGATTCATTAGCTTTCACCCTTGGTTTGCAAAAAAAATATCTTAAATATGGCTACTTAAATGCTAACCATAGATAAATAGTAAGAGAAATAACGGGTATATCTATCTGTCTAAAGGGAGATTGGCGACAAGGTTCGATAGTTTTGTACTAGGGATCGACATTTTACCGCCCAGAAGCGCAAAAACAAGCCAGTTCGACGTCAAGAGCGCACAGGAATTGCAAAGTTTTGTTGCGATCGGGTTCAACAATTAACAAAACAACAGTTAGCATCGGATCAACTCTCGCAAGATAGAACTAAAATTTAAGTTAGTAAAAAGCATCTAAAAACCCTATGCGAGCAAGGAGCAGTAACCCCCTCGAACCAGCAGCCCCGGCTTGCGAGCCGATAAAAATAGGCGTGTTGCACTCGCTGACAGGCACGATGTCTGTCAGTGGTGTTTCAGTTAAAGATGCGACGCTGTTAGCTGTTGAGGAAATCAATGCTAGCGGAGGAGTCCTCGGACACACTCTGGAAGCAGTTATCGAAGATGGGGCAAGTGATTTACAGACTTTTGCTCAAAAAGCTAAGAAATTGCTCCTAGAAGAACGGGTGGCGGTGGTATTTGGATGCTGGACTTCGGCCAGTCGCAAAGCGGTGCTTCCAGTGTTCGAGAATCTGAATGGGCTGTTGTTTTATCCGGTGCAGTACGAAGGGCTGGAACAGTCTCGGCATATTTTCTACACTGGTGCTACTCCCAACCAACAGATTGTACCTGGGGTGGATTACTTGCTGGCATTGTCGAAGCGGAAAATTTTTCTGCTGGGTTCGGATTATATTTTTCCCCGGACGGCTAATCAGATTGTGAAAGCTCAACTGGCGGCATTCTCTGGGGTGTTGGCGGGGGAAGTTTATCTGCCGCTGGGTTCGAGGGACGTTGATGAGGCGATCGCGCATATTGTAGCAGTTCAACCGGATGCAATTCTGAATACTCTCAATGGCGATAGTAATGTGGCTTTTTTCCAAAAGCTGCGGGAAGCTGGCTTGACGGCTGATAAATTGCCGGTGATGTCGGTCAGTTTGGCAGAAGAAGAGGTGCGGGCGATCGGACCTGAAAATATTGCGGGACATTTGGTGGTTTGGAACTATTTCCAAACGGTGGATACACCAGAAAATCAGAAATTTGTCAAGGCTTACAAAGAGAAATATGGGCAAGATAGAGTCACGGATGACCCGATTGAAGCTGCTTATTTGAGTGTTTATCTGTGGAAAAAAGCAGTAGAAAAAGCGGGTTCAATAGATGTTGTGAAAGTTAGGAAAGCTGCTAAAGATATTGAGTTTACTGCACCTTCGGGCAAGGTAAAAATAGATGGCAAAACGCAGCATACCTGGAAGACTGTGCGAATTGGCAAGGTGAGATTGGACGGTCAAATTGAGGAGATTTGGAATTCTGGGGAACTTGTGCGCCCTGATCCTTTTCTCAAGGGCTATCCTTGGGCGGCTGCACTGGTTCCCAGGCAGATATCGGTGGGAACTCGTGCTTCTTTGATGGGGCTGTTTGCGATCTTGGTATTGATCGCTTGGATGGCGGTGGGGGTTGGGTGGATTGGTTCTGCACAGATGCAAAACTATTTGCTGGAAATAGAATCTGCTTCTGTGGCGGCGGGAGTTTCTGATGCAGCTATGGCGTTGCTAGTGCAGCAAAGTTTGGCGGTGGCGATTCGCACTCAGCGTTGGCTGGTAGGGGCTTTGGTTTTGAGTTCGATCGCCGGAATAGTTGCTTTGGTGTCGGTTTCGACACTGATTCGGAAAATCGGCTGGCTGCGGAAAACTGCGTCCATGATTGCCAGCGGGGATTTGACCGCTCGATCGCCTATTGTGTCTAATGATGCGATCGGCGTGCTGTCTTCTACTCTGAATACAATGGCACAGCAAATTAGCAGTTTGCTAAATGGTTTGGAAGTGCGTCGCCAGCAGCTAGAGGAACGCAGCCGCGAATTAGAAGTCGCTAAGGACGCTGCTGAAGCAGCCAACCGGGCAAAAAGCACATTTTTAGCAAATATGACTCACGAGTTACGAACGCCTTTAAATGCGATTTTAGGCTATAGTGAACTGCTGCAAGAAGAGGCTCAAGAACTGGGCGAAGAAGACTTTGTGATGGATTTGGCAAGCATTAATATGGCAGGCAAGCAGTTGCTAAGTATTATTAGTGACATTCTGGATATTTCTAAAATTGAGGCTGGGAAGATGACTCTTTTCTTGGAGACTTTCCAGGTGTCAAAGTTGATTGAGGAGGTGGTAACTACTGTTAAGCCACTGGCTGCGAAAAATGGTAATACTCTCACCGTTAATTACGACAGCAATCTTGGCATGATGCGGGCTGATGCTACAAAAGTGCGGCAAGCGCTGTTGAATTTGGCTAGCAATGCTGCTAAGTTTACCGATCGCGGTAAAATTACGATTAGTGTTTGGCAGGAAGAAGATGCAGTTTGGCCGATCGACAATTCCGGCGAACAACTTAGTATTCAATCTAGCTTTAACCAAAAGTCGATCGTATTTCAAGTCACCGATACAGGCATTGGCATGACTGAGGATCAAATGTTGAATTTGTTCGGGGCTTTCTCCCAGGCGGACGACTCTACTACTCGCAAGTACGGCGGTACTGGTTTGGGGCTGATCATTAGCAAGAAGTTTTGCCAGATGATGGGCGGGGATATCACTGTTGAGAGTGAGTTTGAAAGCGGTTCTACTTTTACAATTCGGTTGCCGGTTGTGATTAGAACCGAAAAGGAAGTTGCGCGCGATCGAGAACTCAAAAATCAGCCTTGTTTAAATTCGGAAATAGATGCAATAGAAGTAGAAAGCAAGCAAGAAGTGCGATCTATTTCCCTAGAACCCAATGCCATAGTGTTGGTGATTGACGACGATCAAGATACACGAGATTTAATGACTCGCTGCTTGTCCAAAGAAGGATTTCGGGTGCATTCTTCGGCTAGTGGCGAAGGGGGACTTCGGTTGGCGAAGGAGTTGCGGCCAGATGCGATTACTCTGGATGTGATGATGCCGAGTATGGACGGCTGGACGGTACTTTCAGCTTTGAAAGCCGACCCTGATTTGGCTGATATTCCGGTGATTATGATGACTTTTTTGGACGACAAAAATCAGGGTTTGGAGTTGGGGGCTGCGGAGTATTTGAGGAAGCCTTTTGATTATAAGGGCTTTGTTGCTTTGTTGAATAAATATCAGCAACCAGCAAGTTAATTATTGGGCATTGGCCAAAGAGGGCATTGGCCAAAGAGGGCATGGGGCATGGGGCATGGGGCATGGGGCATTGGCCAAAGAGGGCATTGGCCAAAGAGGGCATGGGGCATGGGGCATGGGGCATGGGGCATTGGCCAAAGAGGGCATTGGCCAAAGAGGGCATTGGTAATTGTGAGTAATATCATGTCCGGTTAATCAGTTATCATTTTAGTGCGAGCGTCTCGCTCGCACTAAACAATAAATATAAGCGATCGCTCGGACTTGATATTACTAGCAATTACCAATGCCCAATTCGCCATTCCCAATTCGCCATTCCCAAATGACTACTTAATCTAAAAATCCCATCAAAGTCGAACTATCATCAATCTCATTGGAAGCAATTGGTCGATTGCCACCCATTGTCGAGTAAACTTCGTCAATGTGAAGATTGCTGACAGCAACTGGCCGCGCACCGGACATACTGAACATTTCACTGACTTGCATGGTACTAGCCCCGATCGGGCGTCTCCCCAGGGTAGCAACCACTTCAAAGGTGCTAGCTTCTACTGGGCGGTTGCCGACAATGCCGTAGGTTTCGCTGATATGTAGGGTGCTGGTGCCGATCGGGCGTTGTCCCGATATCGAGACAATATCGCTGATGATAAAATCATTTGGGCCCACAGGGCGTTTGGGCAAGCCAGCAGGGAGATAGAGTTGAATTCCGGTTACTTTGGCATCACTGGCTACTGTCGCTTCGCTTTTGGAAGTTGCTTTACCACGACGGGCGATCGCACTGCCTTTATCTTTGGGAGTGACACTCATAATTTTTTTCCTTCTGATTATTGGGTCTTGATTGTTGGGTTCGGAAAGCTCAGGACTGAGAAAGCTACGTTTCTGGGCTTTTTGCTTTCTATATTTGGTCAATATTAAAATATTACGATCAATTCTAACAATTTTATCAACTAAATTGCATAGTTATTGCATTTTTGTTAATATTTATTAGGACAGCGACCGCCAAGATAGTTAGAACATTTTTGAACGCTGAAAATATTGCTGTGACTGCATTTCCCTTCTTCCCGGTTCCTGAGCGAAGTCGAAGGGCCTTCTTCCTTCTTCCTTCTGCTATAATAGCTATATTTTGATATGGTAACTGCGGCAGCATCTTTTCAATTGCAAGCGCCCTTTGAGCCTACAGGCGACCAACCGCTAGCGATCGCCCAACTGGTCAAAAGCATCCAAGCAGGCGATCGATTTCAAACCTTACTCGGTGCCACAGGTACGGGCAAAACCTTTTCGATTGCAGCAGTGATTGAAAAAATCGGCAAGCCCACCTTAGTGCTCGCCCACAACAAAACCCTAGCAGCTCAACTGTGCAACGAACTGCGTAATTTTTTCCCCAACAATGCAGTCGAATATTTTGTCAGTTATTACGACTATTATCAACCGGAAGCATACATTGCCGTCAGCGATACTTACATTGAGAAAACGGCGGCAATTAATGAAGAAATTGATATGTTGCGACACTCAGCCACGCGATCGCTATTTGAACGCCGTGACGTAATTGTTGTAGCATCCATTAGCTGCATCTACGGTTTGGGAATGCCCGCCGAATACCTAAAAGCTGCTATCCCTTTGCGAGTAGGAATGGAAGTCGATCAGCGACAAATCTTGCGAGACTTAGTTAACGTCCAATACAGTCGCAACGATATAGATTTAGGTAGAGGCAAATTTCGCGTCAAAGGCGATGTCGTGGAAATTGGCCCCGCCTACGAAGACAGAATTATTCGCGTTGAATTCTTCGGAGACGAAATCGATGCCATTCGCTACATTGACCCAGTGACAGGTAAAATTATCCAAAGTATGGATGCTTTGAATATTTATCCAGCCCGCCACTTTGTCACGCCAAAAGAAAGATTAAACGAAGCTTGCACCGCAATTCAACAAGAACTAGAAGCACGACTGCAAGAATTAGAAGCAAATGGAAAAATATTAGAAGCACAACGACAAAAAGACCGTACAGGCTACGATTTAGAAATGCTCCGAGAAGTCGGTTACTGCAACGGAGTCGAGAATTATTCCCGCCATTTAGCAGGCAGAAATGCCGGGGAACCGCCGGAATGTTTGATTGATTATTTCCCAAAAGATTGGATGTTGGTCATCGATGAATCCCACGTCACAGTACCGCAAATTCGGGGAATGTACAACGGCGATCAAGCGCGTAAAAAAACATTGATCGAACATGGTTTTCGCTTGCCGAGTGCGGCGGACAATCGCCCTTTGAAGGCAGAGGAATTTTGGGAAAAAGCGAATCAGTGCATTTTTGTGTCTGCAACGCCTGGGGATTGGGAAATTGAGATTTCGGGCGGCAGAGTTGCCGAACAGGTAATCCGACCGACGGCAGTGGTCGATCCGATGATATTTGTGCGTCCGACGGCTGGACAAATTGATGATTTGTTGGGTGAAATCAATCAGAGAGTCAGTTTGAATGAGCGGGTTTTGGTGACGACTCTGACGAAGCGGATGGCGGAAGATTTAACCGAATATTTGCAGGAAAGGGCGATTCGAGTTCGGTATTTGCACTCGGAAATTCAGTCGATTCAACGCATTGAAATTATCCAAGATTTGCAGGATGGCAAGTTTGATGTATTGATTGGGGTGAATTTGTTGCGGGAAGGTTTGGATTTGCCGGAGGTGTCTCTGGTGGTGATTTTGGATGCGGATAAGGAGGGGTTTTTGCGATCGGGACGTTCTTTAATTCAAACGATTGGGAGGGCGGCGCGGCATATTCGGGGACAGGCGATTTTGTATGCGGATAATTTGACGGATAGTATGGTTAAGGCGATCGATGAAACCGATCGCCGTCGGGGAATCCAGTTGGCGTATAATAAGATGCACGGGATTACGCCGCAGCCGATCGCGAAAAAGCGATCGAGTAATGCAATTCTGGCATTTTTAGACGTGTCGCGGAAGCTGAATTCTCAGCAGTTGGAGGAGGTTTACGAACAGGTGAATGATTTATCTTTGGATGAGATTCCTGAGTTGATTGGGCGCTTGGAAACGCAGATGAAGGAGGCGGCGAAGAAGTTGGAGTTTGAGGAGGCTGGTAAATTGCGCGATCGAATTAAGCATTTGCGGGATAAGTTATTGGGACATTAGACATCGACCATATTTACCGTGGAACAGGCATCTTGCCTGTTCAAAATGGTCTTTTATCGAGATATTAAACCCGGCGGTTGAAACCGCGTCTACAAAAACAAAACCCGACGAGAGCGGGTTGAAGATTGGACAGCAATGAGCAAATTTCAGTTATTCGATGCAGTGAGTTTAACCGAACCCATCGCCCTCGCCGATCGCCCAAAACACCACCAAAACCAACTACTTGCTCAATACCGCAGCATCCGTACTGCTAGCAAAAGCCGGACTAATAAACTCCTCCTTCTCTTCCAACGTGATGAAACCCTTATCTACGGCTAGCTGCATCACTTCCTCAAGAAAACCTCTCAGCACATCTAATACTTGAGCGCGATCGAACTCAAAAACCTTTTCCCAGCCAGAAGTTCCAAACTTGGTCAAAATACAGCTAATGCGATCGTCCGTGGGTACTAACTTGATAGTTAACGTACAACTTTCAGCAAAATCTATTTCTATTGGCTTACCTTGTGACAGTTTCCTAATTTGTTCTGGGAGATTATCGTCCAAAATCATACAGATATCAGGATCTAAAAATACCTGTATTTTCTCATCACCGATTTCTATTGATACTCTACGATCGCATTCAAAACAGAAACGCCGGATAGCCATTTCAAAATGAGTAAGTTCTCCCAATGGATCTTCGGGAGGATCGGCATAATTGTCTAAGAAACGTTCTCCTAATTGAAAATTAAATTTGTGACTATTATTCATGGCTGCTACTCCTATTTAATTATGGAAAACTTGAACATTTACTACAGGATAACCATACTTCAGCGTACCATTAGAATTTCTTTTTATTTTCGCGCAAGTGACACTCTCGGTTATCTTTCCATCAGCATGGTAAACTCTACCGATGGGACGTTGAAAATCAATGATATATTTACCACAATATTTTGGTATCAATTGCTCGGCATTTACCCAATCATCAGGATTTAACCACTGTCCTTGATCCTTGTTGGAACTTGTTGCTCTTCCCATAAGTTCATTTGGTTTAAGTTTGGGGCCGTGATGACGAGAAATATGATCATAGGCTTTTGTTGATTTAGGATTGTTCCATTGGGGTTCTGTTCCTTTACCTGTCCATTCACAACCGCTGCCAACTTCTTTGGTTGAATCTATTATAAACTGTTCGACAATTTCTGCCACTGCTCTATTTTCTTGATTGGGACAACATATATGATATTAGAAAAGAGGTAAGTTGGGCGAAGTGAAACGTAGGTTTCGTTACCTCAACCCAACCTACTAATTAGGATTACGGCGTCGGATTGGGATACATAGCGTGCACCCCATTGATTTCTGCTACGATCTCTTTATCCAATTCCACCTCCAAACTACCGAGATTTTCCTCCAACTGTTCGAGGCTTGTTGCACCGATAATTGTGCTAGTTACAAACCAGCGCGATCGCACATAGGCCAAAGCCATCCTAGCCGCACTCAAATTATACTTACCAGCAATCTCTAAATAAGCCTTCACCGCATCATTCAGATTAGTTTTATCGTAACGCTGACCGAATCCCGCAAACAAAGCCAGCCGCGAATTCTCCGGGATTCCATTCAAGTATTTACCAGTCAAAATCCCAAAACCCAAAGGACTGTAAGCCATCAATCCCACATTCTTAAAACGGCAAGTTTCTGCCAAATTCATGTGAAATGTCCGATTGCTCAAACTGAAAGCATTCTGAATCGAAACAACTTTTGGCAAACCGTGTTTCTCAGCCAATGCACAAAACTCCGAAACTCCCCAAGGTGTTTCATTACTCAAACCTAAATAGCGGATTTTTCCAGCTTTAATTAAGTCAGCAAACACCTCTAACTGTTCGAGAATAGGTACGGTTTCATGTTCTTGCGCGATTTCGTAATCTGGCGCACCAAATAGTGGCACGTAGCGATCGGGCCAGTGGATCTGATACAGGTCGATGTAGTCGGTTTGCAAGCGTTTCAGGCTGTCGTTCAGTGCTTTTTCGACATTTTGGCGATCGATCTGATTTTTGCCTTCCCGAATCCACTTTAATCGAGAGCTTCGCCCCGCCACTTTAGTAGCTATAATGATTTTGTCCCGTTGTTGCTTGACCAACCATTCGCCGATATATTCCTCTGTTTTTCCCTGGGTTGCTGGCTTTCCAGGGACAGGATACATTTCCGCTGTATCGATAAAGTTGACACCTCTATCCATTGCAAAATCGAGTTGTTTTGCCGCTTCTTCCACGGTATTTTGCTGACCGTAAGTCATCGTACCCAAACAAATTTCAGATACCAATAAGTCGCTGTCGCCGAGTTTTTTGTATTCCATGAGTTTGATTGCAGTAAGATTATCTAATTCTATCTTAACGAACTTTTTGAAATTATATTAGTGTTAATATTAATAATTGCTATTCGGATATTTTATGAGCGAAAAACCATTAAAAGTTCCCTTTGTCAACCTCTCCCTGCAACATAAACCAATTCAATCCCAGATAGAACAAGTAATGGGCAAAATCATTCAGCAAGGAGACTTTATTTTAGGTGAAGCACTGGCAGAATTTGAAACAACATTTGCTGGAGCTTCTGGTGTACAATACGGTATAGGAGTAGCTTGTGGAACAGATGCAATTTCCCTCGGACTCCAAGCTTGCGGGATTCAGCCAGGGGACGAAATTATCATCCCAGCCAACACCTTTATCGCTACGATAATTGGCGTGATTCAAGCGAAGGCTACACCTATTCTCGTAGATTGCGACTCTGATACCGCTCTCATTGACCTAGCAGCAGTCGCAACAGCTATTACCTCGAAAACTAAAGCAATTATCCCGGTGCATTTATACGGTCAAATGGTATCGCCTATCAAACTTTTAGACTTGGGTAATCGCCACAATTTAATCATATTTGAAGATGCGGCCCAAGCCCATTTAGCTTTCAGAGAAGGATACCATGCAGGTTCCTTTGGCAAAGCAGCAGCATTCAGCTTTTATCCTAGCAAAAATCTCGGTTCCTTTGGCGATGGTGGGATGTTAATTACCGATGATGCAGACGTAGCACAAAAAATGCGAACCTTACGCAATTACGGCGCACCAAGCAAATATTTACATACAGAAATCGGCACCAATAGCCGCCTCGACAATTTGCAAGCGGCCGTACTCAACGTTAAATTACCGTATTTAGAAACATGGAATCGCGATCGCACTTTAGCCGCCCAATACTACAATACTCTACTAGAACCTCTCAAAAACAAAGGCATTATACCGATCGCCAACCACAGCAGCAGCGGTCATATTTATCACCTATATGTGATTCAAGTTACTGAGAAAAGCCCAATTAACCGCAACACCCTTCAAGCAAAACTCGCCGAAAACGGTATCCAAACAGGCATTCACTATCCCGTACCTTGCCACTTGCAACCCGCCTACCAGAATTTAGGCAATCCAGGGGACTTTCCCAATACAGAAACCCTGTGTCAACAGATTTTATCATTGCCAATATATCCCGGATTGAGTAATACTCAGATTGAGCAGGTTGTTGCTGCGATCGAATTATCAATTAGTAGCTAATTGTTCATAAAAATTAAAACGTGGATCGGGTGCATCTTAGTTTTGCAAATATATTCGTAGGGGCGAAGCATGACCGCAGTAAATCACTGCTTTTAACTCATAAATTATCTGCGGTCATGCTTCGCCCTTACACTCATTGAGATGCACCCCGTGGATGTCTCAATCAGTAGAAAATCAATTCTCAAAGCTTTTGAGTCACAAATTAAAAACTCTTGAACTCAAAACTCTTAAAATCATGCACATCCAGCGCCAAATTCGCATTGTTCTCAAGCGATACCTCCTAGGGGAAAGTATTATGGTACTCCTAGTGCTGCTTTATGCCCCACTGCTAGTACACTGGTATGACGGATGGTTCAACAAAAACATCAGTATAGAACACGAATACTTCAGCCACGGACTAATTGGTTTACCCTACGCGGCTTACATAGCTTGGACAAACTTAAATAGCTGGCGTAAGTTGCCCAACTCCCCCCATGCTTTAGGAGGAGTTTTGCTGATACTAGCGACGCTTTTTTATCTGAGTAGATTGAGCGACTTGATAAATTTATCCTTGCCATTAATGCTAGGTAGCATTTGTTTGTGCTTAAAAGGAATCTCCGGCTTAAGATTGCAGGGAATACCACTTTTATTTGTATTTCTAGCCTCGCCGAATCACATTCCTTACTTAATAGAACCCTACGCTTTGCCTTTACAGCACTTCATTGCTCAAACATCTGGCTTAATATTAATCAAAGCTGGACTTAACGTGAGAGTCGAAGAAATTTATCTGTATGTAAACGATCAGATTGTAGAAGTTGCCCCACACTGTGCAGGTCTAAAAATGCTGTTTACCAGTCTCTATGTCAGCTTGATTCTGCTGCATTGGACAGGAGTTTCGAGTTCATACAAAAAAAGCATTCTGTTTTTAGTAGGTACGTCCATTATTAGCATCAGTTCAAACATTCTCCGCAACGCTTTGCTAACATACTTTCACGGCACTGAAAACCTGGGGCTTTTCACTTGGCTACACGCAGGATGGGGGGGAGATTTGTATTCTGCTTGTATACTAGGTTTATTGATAGTTCTGCTCAATGGAATGGAAAAATATTTCCCAGCCCAGTCTGGCAATTAAAAACATGATTTCAGCACGCAAACTACTGAGGCGATACCAATTATCTAAAATTATCGTACTTCTGTTTTTACTGGTACTTGTTGGGGTAGTAGCAATTCCGGGCTATGTGACGGGACGGTGGCCCTGGACAAACCCACCACCAGTTGTTAACCTCAAGGAACTGAAAACTTTACGTCAAAATGGGTTGATACTTCCGGGTTGGCGGACTCTTCGCACCCAGAATCATGTAATAATTGGTGGACACAGGTGGTTGGTTCAAGAAATTCAAAATAATCAAACAATTGCAGTTTTATTGCTGTTGCCTCAAAATGGCCCAAAAGACCAACCCCAGGTGGAATGGGTGGATATCAAAGGGTTTCATCGGTGGCAAACTGATGCCGATCGCACTTTGTCGTTTACAGTTAATTTAACCTCAGTAGCAAACACACAGACTGCAACCATCGAAGCCCGGTTTTTCCGCAGCCGGACTACCCAAAATCCCCAACAAACCTTTGCAGTCTTACAGTGGTACGCTTGGCGAAACGGGGGTTCGAGCGCCACCAGTCGCTGGTTTTGGGAAGATAGCATCGCTAGACTATCAAATCGCCGTGCCTCCTGGGTAGCCGTCTGCATAATTCTTCCCATTCAACCGAACGCTGATATTAAGATAGCTGAACCAATCCTTGAATCTCTTGGCAAAATTGTTCAGGCTAAATTAATCGCAGAAACTTTATAAAATAATGGGAATTGGGAATGGGGAATTGGGAATTGGGAATGGGGAATTGGGAATTGGGAATGGGGAATTGGGGATTGGGGATTGGGAATTGGGGATTGGGAATTGGGAATTGGGGATTGGTAAAATGCCATCCATCAAAAATAAATGATTTAATTGACCATGATGAATTATAAAAATTTTAAAATGAAGAAAAATTATGTTGCTTTTTCCCTGGCAGGTCTTTACTCAACTGCTTGGACTCTATCTTTTACTGCTTTATTTTGGGGTTTCAATGACCAAGTTTTTCCTCAAAAGAGTTTAGCACAACCGATTATTCCCAGTTCCGAATTGCTCGATCGCCCGCCAGAACCAGCACCAACACAAAAGCCAGCCAGACCCAACCGGGACATCAACCCAGCATTTCGCAATCGACCCTACCGACTAGGCCCTGGAGACCAGATTTCGATTCAAGTTCAGCGCTTCCCAGAACTCAATTTTACGGGTGCCATCAGCCCTGAAGGGATAATTATACTGCCTCTGATTGGCACTGTAAATTTGCGTGGACTCACCGTGGAAGAAGCACAGCAGCGCCTCCGCGAACGCTTCACCCAATTTCTCAAAAATCCGCAAGTCTTCGCTTCCTTGCTAGTTCAGCGGCCTGTAGTCGTGACGGTGACAGGAGAAGTTGCCAGACCGGGTTTTTATCCCCTACAAACCCCCCTACTTCCTGCCGCCCTCGCAGCAGCCAGTGGTACTACTCCTACGGCTGAACTGCGCGCAGTACGGGTGCGGCGAACATTGCCATCTGGCGCTATTGCTGAGCAAATAGTTGACATTTTGACACCGTTGCAAACTGGAATTGCTCCACCAGATTTGCGTTTAGAAGATGGAGATGCGATCGTTGTACCCTATCAACAGGCTACACCCGATCGCAAATCCGATCAAGATTTAGCATCCAGATATAGCCTCGCTGCGGCCACAACCCCCGTCCAAGTCACCGTCACCGGAGAAGTCAGCAAACCAGGTTTTTACACGCTTCCCATCGGTACTGGGCGAATTTCTGCGGCTTTGGTGGCTGCGGGAGGAGTCACGGGGAAAGCAGATTTGCGGGCGGTACGAGTGCGACGGACACTGATAAACGGCACATCTATCGAGGAGCCAATCGACCTCTACACTCCCCTAGCAAGGGCGAGGGATTTGTTTGATTTTCCCCTAGCTTCTGGAGATGCGATTATTGTTCCAGAACTGGATCCTACCAGCAAAAACGTTGACTACGACAGGACTTTGGTTTCGCGCTCTACCTTAATCAAACCTCGGATTTACGTTAGAGTTTTGAGTTACGCTAGTGGTGTTCTGACCTCTTTCTACATCGAAAATGGCAGTACCTTTTTGGACGCTCTCAACAACTTGCCTGTAAATCTGGCTAACTTGCGGCACATTGCCCTAATTCGGTTTGACCAAAAGGAAGGTAGAACTATCAATCGGAAGATAGATGCTAAAGCTGCTTTGGAGGGTAATCTTTCTCAGAATCCGATGTTGCAAGATAATGATGTGATTGTGATTGGTCGAAATCTGGTAGAGCGAGTTGGTTTTGCAATCAATAGTTTTACTCGACCATTCCGCGATATTTTGGGCTTTATTTTGTTCTTCGAGCAGTTGAGAAATGGAGTAAACAATCTGTTCGTGCCTAATAATTCTAATAAGTAGTTATTGGGAATTGGGCATTGGGCATTGGGCATTGGGCATTGGGCATAGGGCATTGGTTATGACTGAGATCTTGCACCATTCTCAACAAGCCTTTTATGGACGGGCAGGATGCCCATCCCACAAGAAATCTACTCTTTGTGGAACAGGCATCTTGCCTGTTGCTGAAGTGGTACGAGATGTGAGTTATGGCGTACTTAAAGTTAACAGTTAACAATCTAAAATCTAAAATCTTTATGACTTTATCAGTTGTCAAACGTTATTTAATTGCTTTCGACCAATACAAATGGGTGGGATTGGCTACTCTGGTTGTGACTGTGGGCGTGTCGGGAGTAGTGGCTATGCAGCCAACTCCACGGCCGATTTACGTGGCATCAGGTATGCTGGCCTACCGCCGCCCGACGGTGATTTTTTCATCGACTACAACTAAAATTCAACAGGAAGGACAAGAAATAACTAAAGATATGTTGCTGGATCAAAAAGTTATTGAAGCAGCAGCTACAAAAGTAAAAGTGTCTGCTAAAAAACTGAAAGATGATGTAAAAGTCAAGATGCCTGGTAAGAGTAATGACCCCAGTGCTTTGATTCAAGTATTGTACAAAAATGCCGATCGCAAAAAAGCCGAAATTGTCACAGAGGCATTGATGAAAGAAATGGTGGCTCGCAGCCAAACCATTAATACTTCCAGACTGCGTGAGACTATTACCCAAATTAACCAACGTTTGCCAAAAGTAACACAGGAACTCAGAGAAGCAGAAAGAAAACTGGAAACTTACGAAAAACGAGAACAAACCTCTATTTTAGCAGCTCAGAGCGGTCTTTTACCCCAAGCAATCACGGGTAGCGAACAGCAACAGCGGCAACTGCGAGTCCAATTAGCCGGAATTGAAGCTCAATTGAAAAGCTTGCAGAATCGCTTGGGATTGAATGTAGAGCAAGCTTACGTCGCTCAAGCACTCTCCGCCGATCCGATTATTGGACAACTGCGAGTGCAAATTTTTTCCCTCGAATCTCAGCTCAAAGTTCTCCGCAGTGACTTGCAGGAAGAACACCCAAAAATTGTAGAATTGCTCAAACAAAAACAAGCTTTTGATCAACAGTTGCAGCAGCGACAATCTGAGGTATTGGGAGGTAATGGAGTGGCTGCTCCGCTGAGAAGTGCCGATCGCATTCGGATAGATTCTTCATTAGATCCATCCAGACAAATGTTAGCTCAAAATTTGATTGCTTTGCAAACACAAAAGGAAGTGGTACAGCAGCAAATCAAAGGAGTAGAAAAAACAGAACTAGAATTGCGTCGCCAACACGCAACAATTCCTAACAAACAATTAGAACAAGCGCGATTAGCACAACAAGTAGGGTTCAAAAGAGCTCTCTACGATAAAATGCAGTCGGCGTTGGTAGATGCTGAAGCGGCGGTAGCAGAAACAACCGGAAGTTTGACCATCGCCCAACTACCAAAAACTGACGATATTGAGTCGAGTAAGAGAGGTTTACCGGTGATGTTGGCGGTGGGAGGATTTGTGGGATTGCTGTTGGGTGGCGGGTTAATATTTTTGCTGGGAATGCTCAATGGCAGGTTTTATAGTTGGGAAGAAGTGCGGGCGGCTTTGGTGGAAAAGGAAGTGCCGATACTGGGTGTTTTACCAGAGGTTTCTATCCTTGATTCCTATGACTTGGAGATGCCGATCGCCTTGGATATCAATTCGCCCTATTTGGAGTTTTACGAGCGACTGCGGACTAATTTACGCCGGATTGGGGGCAAACCAGTGAAGGTGGTGTTACTGACTTCGGCGGCTAGTGAGGAGGGGAAAACCTTTAGTGCTTACAATTTGGCAATTGCGTCGGCTCGATCGGGCAAACGGACTTTATTAATTGAAGCAGATTTGCGATCGGCTTCTAATATTGAATCATTAAAAATTGCGATCGATCCTCTGGCGGCGGTGGAACCTTTGCACTATTACGGCAATATCAGCGAGTGCGTCCGTTTAGTTCCAGATGTGGAAAACCTATATGTGATACCAAGTCCGGGGTTGTTGCGACAGGCTGCGAGCATACTCGAATCGAGCGAAATGCGGAGGCTATTTGAGGATGTTCGCAACCGCTTTGATTTTGTAGTTGTGGACTCTCCGGCTTTGAGTGAATGCAACGACGCGCTGACTTTGGAACCCTATACTGACGGTATCATTTTGGTGGCGCGGCCTGGTTATACTCTATCTAGTATGTTGTCTGAAGCGGCGGATCAGTTGCTGGAATTTGACGATGAGGAGTTGAGTAAATCGCCACGGTTGTTGGGGGCGATTATTAATGGTGCTGACATTGCGGTGAAGTTTCGCCATGATATTGAGGAATGGGAAATGCCTGTGGGTAATATTCGCGATGGGGCCATCGAAGTGCGATCGCATCGATTACCGCAGCAGCAATCAAAGCTCAAGAATTCGACTTCGATCAGCGATCGACAGCCATAGTAAGTCAGTTTCCTAATTTACTCTTTGTGGAACAGGCCGGAAAGCCTGTTACTGACGGACTAATTGAGGAGACGGCAATGCCGTTTCCTCTATATTATTCCGGTGCAACCACTATTGATTCGATTCGGGGCGTTTCTGGTGCTTTTTCTGGATGAATTGTTCCAAATCGGCGATCGCATCTTCAAAATCTGATAAATTAATTTTCGCAGGCCTAGCCTTCTTCGGCTGACTCGAAGACTTCGGCGCAACTGTGGGAGACTGAGGTTGTGCCGGTTCATTGCTACTGGCTTCTATATAGTCAAACAGTTCATCAAGGGACTCAAAAAATGATTGAGCCGAAGCGCGACGTGAATCTTTTTGGTCATCGTCTTCCATCATAACTATCCTCCATAAAACCCTAAAAATTACAAAGAAACTCTGGGTTATCCCAAAGCTTACAAACATTAGACCTAAAAACCCGATTAAAACCGCCAAGGGGATACAGTCTCAAAACCATCGACTCTGAAAAATCTCAGTTATTAGTCAAAGTTGTCTAATTCACCCTAGTCTAGTCGAGAATAGGGAGACAGGACTTATGCAACGATCGCGGTTGTTCAAGAATTGCGATCGCAACGCACCAACTTGAAACGACGGAAATACGGTATTTTGGCTTAAGTCTCAGATAGAAATAACACTAGGAGAATCAGGTGACTCAGGGATTTGATTACGATTTAGCAATTATCGGTGCCGGCGTGGGTGGACACGGGGCGGCCATACACGCGGTTAGCTGCGGGCTGAAGGTGGCAATTATCGAAGCGGGCGATATGGGCGGAACTTGCGTCAACCGGGGCTGTATTCCCTCTAAGGCGCTGCTGGCGGCTGCGGGGCGGGTGCGGGATTTGCGGAATGCTCACCATTTGAAGACTTTGGGGATTCAGTTGGGAAGTGTGGAGTTCGATCGGGGGGCGATCGCAAATCATGCTAACACTATTGTCAGCAAACTGCGTGGCGATTTGACCAACAGCCTGAAGCGTTTGAATGTCGATACGATCCAAGGTTGGGGAAAAATCGCCGGTTCTCAAAAAATTACCATCGAAACCGATAAAGGCGAGAAAACGATTACTGCCAAGGATATTATTCTCGCTCCCGGTTCGATTCCTTTCGTCCCCCCAGGGATAGAAATTGACGGTAAAACTGTGTTTACTAGCGATGATGCTGTCAGATTGGAATCGCTACCGAAGTGGATTGCAATTATTGGTAGTGGCTATATCGGTTTGGAGTTTTCCGATATTTACACTGCATTGGGCTGTGAAATCACGATGATTGAGGCATTAGATCAATTGATGCCAACTTTCGATCCAGATATTGCTAAGTTAGCAGAACGGGTATTAATTACACCCCGCGATATTGAAACAAAAGTTGGTGTTTTGGCGAGAAAGATTACTCCTGGTTCGCCGGTGATTATTGAATTAGCTGATTTCAAAACTAAGGAACTTGTCGAAGTTTTGGAAGTAGATGCTTGTTTGGTAGCAACTGGCCGAGTTCCTGTTAGTAAGAATTTGGGGCTAGAAACTGTTGCTGTGGAAACGATGCGCGGTTATATTCCAGTTAACGATAAGATGCAGGTTTTGGTTGGTGGAGAACCAGTCAAGCATTTGTGGGCGATCGGCGATGTGAATGGCAAGATGATGTTAGCACACACTGCATCTGCCCAGGGCATTGCGGCGGTGGAAAATATCTGTGGGCGCGATCGGGAAATTGACTATTTGAGCATCCCAGCAGCGGCGTTTACTCACCCAGAAATTAGCTATGTGGGAATGACTGAACCTGCGGCGAAGGAGTTAGGAAAAACCGAAGGGTTTGAGGTAGCTTCTGTCAAGACTTATTTTAAGGGAAATTCTAAAGCGATTGCTGAAGGGGAAACCGACGGTACGGCTAAGGTGATTTACCGGAAGGATACTGGGGAATTGTTGGGTGTTCACATTTTCGGTTTGCACGCTTCGGATTTGATTCAAGAGGCGGCAAATGCGATCGCGCAACGGGATTCTGTTCACACTTTAGCATTCCGAGTGCACACTCACCCGACGCTTTCGGAAGTGTTAGATGAGGCGTTTAAGCGCGCGGCTGGGGCGGCCGGCGGTCATTAATCTGTAGGGGCGGTGTTCCCATTGGTGTCAAATTAAGTCTAAACCCTTGATCGATCTCGTTTGTAGTCGAGTCTCGATCCCCCTAAATCCCCCTTAAGAAGGGGGACTTTGAAATCCATTTCACCCCTTTTTAAGAGGGGCTTTGAATGCTCTTGTCCCACCCCCTAATCCCCTTGTTAAGGGGGGTTAGGCGGGATCTAGAGGCTATCCGATTGACGTGTTTGCGGTAAAGTGCCGATCGCATTTTCAGCTAATTCGAGAAATTGCTCACCGCAGTTAATTTGCTCCGCAGCTTGCTCGACAGTGACAGTATCAAGTCCCCCGTAATCCCCACTATTTCGCAAGTCTTGAGCATCGATTAAAAATCTGTGAAACTCAACAGGAACTCTTCCTGTACGGGCAAATTCTCGACCGAAAGCTCCAATCACTGCGGCATGACTGGAAAATGACATTTCTTCGCCATCTAAAAAGGCCTCAGCAATGTAAAACATGGCATAATAAGCGCGAGATGTGGCATAGTCTGGGAAACCATTATTTAGTAATAGCTTTGCCGCCGATAGACTTTGACGAGCTTTCAGAAGTAAGTCTAATTGTTCGGGCTTCATAAAGCTATTCCCTCTTTACGAATATTCCTCAATAAAGGCCCGTTGTAGTGCGTAAATCGCTGTTCATCCATAAACAGACAGCTAATGACTTCATCATTTTGGAGTGACAAATCGGCTCGAATCAGGCTGGTTTTTTTAATTTCTTCACCGGGATTGACTTGTCCTTTGAGGACGACTAACACATCAATGTCAGAGTCTGGGCGTGCGTCGCCTCGCGCTTGGGAACCGTAGAGTACCATTGTGACAAGGCGGCTGTCGTAAATTTGCTCGAAGTGCGATCGGAGTTGCATCAGTATGTTCTTAAGTTTATCGTTAATGCTCATATTTGTTGTAAGTGATTTAAGGGCGATCGGGATTCTTTCGTTATATCAAATATCCCACTCCGATTTTCTCCTACTCACTATAGTTTGTCTTATGAATGGTTGTCAAAGCGGTAAAAGTTCCCTATGGTGTTGGAGAAACATAATTAGTTAGGACTTAGATGGGGGCCCAGAAACCGGGTTTTTTTACGAAAAAACTTCGTTTCAGCCCTGAAATTCGGTAAAAAACCCGGTTTCTTTGGTCGCGTAAGTCCTGACTCAAAAAAGAGCGATCGCACTCTGAGTAAGGAAAGGGCGATCGCACTTTCAGCAGCTAAGTCAATTTTCACTCGTCTTTGAGTAGGTGATAAGCACCTAAACCAATTGCTATACCTAATACTGCGGGAGCCGCAACAGCAGCAGCAACAGCAGCGCTACCACCAACAGTAACAGCAGCAATACCTCCACCAACACCTCCAATTGTTGATGCAACTTGTCCTGCTATTCTTCCATTTTTTCGTGCTTCACGTTCGCTTTCAGTCAAAGCTTCATCATCTTCAAGTATCTTGCCAACTATGAAATCAGCAGCTAATCCACTGGCTATACCACCCACGTTTACAATACCAGCAGCCGCTGTACCCGCTACAGCAGGCGCTTGTTTCAGCCCTACATTGATGAGAAATTTAGATATAGGGTTGGCAGATTGAATCGCAGCTTCAGTGGCGATTTTAGTTGCAACCTTGGTTCCTGTGCCAATAGCTACTCCTTGAACTAAACCAGCAACTCCACCTTGAGCTTGTGCGACTTGTTCACTCTTATCTTTTCCTGTTTTGCACCAATAAGCAAAATGTTCACAATTATTGCTGAAAAGGTCATATCCTTTTTCGTCTAACCTGCTCTCTGCTCGTCTGACTACTTCATCATCTGAATAACATTTTCCATACTCCTTTACATGAATTTTGTTTCCTGATGCAAAATCATTCTTAGAAATACGACAAATTTTTTCACCTTGACGCTTTCCATAATGAATAACACTATCGTCGCCACAGTCGATACCGTGATGAGTGTGTGGAAGGTGTTGAGTATAGATATGATCGCCTTTTGCCATAGTTTTTAACCAGGTGAGGTTCAATAAGTATTAAATATCACAGATAACCTAGTTTTTGTCAATACGGGAAAACACTTAGATGCTCTGGAAGAAGTTAAAAATAGTGGCAACAATGATTCAAGATTTATTTAACGGCAGCCTATCGGAATTTTTGAGAGAATATGCAATTATCTCGATCGCAATTTTTGAAAGTTATGCAATCCTTGGGACGGCGTTCATTAATTGAAAAAATCCAGGAGGGCGATTCCCTACGGGATAGCTACGCTTCACGCACATTTTTTACCCTTGCACCGGTACTCAAAGAGTATGTCAAAATTAACTATTCCCGACCAAACAGTGAGGAATAAAAATTATATAGCAAATCCCGCTAAGGACACGGCAATGCCCATTGGTGTCAACTTTAAGCTCAAACCCTGTCACAGACGGCTGTTTGACCATTAAATCCAGATCCCCCCTAGCCCCCCTTAAGAAGGGGGGGACAAGAGTCTTGTCTTCTCAAAGTCCCCCTTCTTAAGGGGGATTTAGGGGGATCTAGACTTAGCGTAAAAACGAGATTTTTCAGGGGTTTCAGTCTTAAGTTGACACCAATGGGCAATGCCGTTTCCCTACAGTGAATTATCGGAAATTTGGAAATGTGCGATCGACCTTTGTTTATTGAATTGGCTTTTCAGTCCTCTTTGAGAGGACTTTCGCTATGAGACGGGGGTTGAAACGAACGGCGGAATTGCGGGTTAGCGCGAGAACTTTGACGACGGGAATGTGCGACAATTTTCGATTCGGAATTATTTGAGGTGTGGCGAGAAACCGGGTTTTTTCGACAATCCTTAGTCACAGTCGGTGATTTAGCAAAAAACCCGGTTTCTGAGATTTTGGGTTTTGTGCTAAATAATCTTGTTTCTATTTAATTAATCACAATCTCTCATATCTCTTAGTCCGCGTCGGCGGACTTCGTTTGTTTAGACGCGATTTCAATCGCCGAATAATATGTAACCATTATATAATAGATTGAAACTTGTTGCCATCAGCCCTTTATCCCCCCTATCATGCTCCAAATCCGCCGCCGTCCCCCCAGCACCTCCGTCTCCGTACTCTACCTCAGCTACAAAATCGCTGTACCCGACGCCGAACCCCAGCACATCCTCGAAGAAATCGTCTGGCAAAAAGAAGTAGAAGTTGCTCAAAAGCGCGATCGCACTCCGTTATCCGAACTTCACAAAAAACTCCCCTTCGCACCACCAACCCGCGACTTTCTCGCCGCCCTTAAAAACGGCAAAACCAAACCCGCCATCATCGCCGAAGTCAAAAAAGCTTCCCCCAGCAAAGGCGTAATTCGTGAAGATTTCGATCCGGTGGAAATTGCCAAATCCTACCAACAAAACGGTGCAACTTGTATCTCCGTACTCACTGACGAAAAATTCTTTCAAGGCAGCTTTGAAAACCTCAGCAAAATCCGTTCCGCCGTTGATTTACCCCTGCTTTGCAAAGAGTTTATCATCTATCCTTACCAAATCTATCTCGCCCGCATTCATGGCGCTGATGCCGTACTTTTAATCGCAGCTATTCTATCTGATAAAGACTTACAATACTTCGTCAAAATTGTCAAGACATTAGGCATGACTGCCTTGATAGAAGTTCACACTCAAGAAGAACTCGATCGCGTATTAACCATCCAAGGCGTCAACCTAATCGGCATCAACAACCGCAACCTAGCAGACTTTTCCGTCAGCCTAGAAACCACCAGCCAACTATTAGCCTCGCGCCAAACCCAAATCCAAGCCAAAGACATCCTCATCGTCAGCGAGTCAGGAATCCACACTCCAGCAGACCTCGCTCAAGTGGCCAATGCTGGTGCTCGTGCCGTCCTGATTGGCGAATCCCTAGTCAAACAGCCAGATCCGGGCGCTGCTTTAGCCTTGCTTGCCGCCGACATCGCCACTGCATAATTTTGGGGTAGGGACACGGCATTGCCGTCTCCTCATTCACTTTTTGATTTATGCTACTAACTCCCACAGAAATACTTAGGACATATCATGGATAACAAATCAATGCTGATGATTCCCGGCCCCACGCCGGTGCCCGAAGCGGCTTTACTGGCGATGGCAAAACACCCGATGGGCCACCGCAGCAAGGAATTTGATGCGATTTTTGCAGACTGTACCGAAAACCTGAAATGGTTGCACCAAACGAAGAGTGATGTGCTGAGTTTAACCGTTTCTGGTACCGGCGCGATGGAAGCTGGGATTATTAATTTCTTGAGTGCGGGCGATCGCGTTTTAGTCGGTACCAATGGTAAATTTGGTGAACGTTGGGCCGAAGTCGCCGAAGCTTACGGTTTAAATGTCGAAATCATCAAAGCCGAGTGGGGCTTACCTTTAGATCCCGAAAACTTCCGCGAAAAACTCGAAGCAGATACAGAGAAGCAAATCAAAGCTGTCATCATCACTCACTCCGAAACCTCCACCGGTGTCCTCAACGACCTTGAAACCATCAATCGCCACGTTAAAGCCCACGGTGAAGCTTTAATTATGGTCGATGCTGTCACCAGTTTAGGTGCTGCGAATGTGCCGATGGATGCTTGGGGAATTGATGTGATTGCTTCTGGTTCTCAGAAAGCTTACATGATTCCTCCTGGTTTGGGTTTTGTCGCCGTTGGGCCCAAAGCTTGGGAAGCTTACAAGACTGCGAAACTTCCCCGCTATTACTTGGATTTGGGCAAATATCGCAAAGAAGCGGCGAAAAATACGACTCCTTTTACTCCACCCGTCAATATGTTTTTTGGACTGCAAGTTACTTTGCAGATGATGAAAGCGGAAGGATTAGAAAATGTATTCGCGCGACACAAACGGTTGATGACAACTACTCGTGCGGCTGTACAAGCTTTGGGTTTGCCATTGTTTGCTGCTGATGGTTGCGCCAGCCCTGCGATTACCTCTGTCATGCCGCCCGCTGAAGTAGATGCACAAAAGGTGCGGACTTTGATGAGGAAGAGATTTGATATTGCGCTAGCCGATGGACAAGACCATTTGAAGGGCAAAATCTTCCGAATTGGTCATTTGGGCTTTGTGTGCGATCGCGATATTCTAGCAGCAATTTCTTCTTTGGAAGTTGTGTTGCAAGAATTGGGTTACGAAGGCTTTACTCCTGGTGCCGGCGTTGCCGCTGCGGCGAAACTTTTGGCTGAATCTTAATCCAATAGACATCTCCAATAGTTCTTGTGGAACAGGCATCCTGCCTGTTTAAAGCTGAATCTTAATCCAATAGACATCTCCAATAGTACATCTCCAATAGTTCTTGTGGAACAGGCATCTTGCCTGTTTAAAGCTGAATCTTAATCCAATAGATATCTCCAGTAATTCTTGTGGAACAGGCATCTTGCCTGTTTAAAAAAGACTTTTCTGGAGATATTGAATTTATCAAAGGATTTTGGGTTTTAGATACTATCTAAAATCCAAAATCTTTTTAATATGCTTGGGCTAACCAATCAAAGATTTTATCCAATTGTTCTAGCGTCACTAAACCGTACTGCCACAATACCATCGGCAGGGAGTTCGGGTCTTGATCGCGTTGCCACTGTTCTTTCGACCGAACACGTTCGGCGACATCAATTGATGCACGAGAAATTGCTAAATCTTCTTGTAAAAATCGAATTAATCTTGTGTATGTACCGGGTGTCATGAATTTTCCCTCCAAGTGTAAGACACCATTTTCTGATGAGAACCTGATGTTTTTGATTAGTAATAAGCCAGTTTTAAATCTGTCTTGGAACCGTTGATATCTGTAAAAACAGTATTGGTCATTGAAAATGGGAAGTAGTTTGTTGTTGAATGTGATTCTAAAGCCGACTTTTCCCGAAAAGTGAAATATTTGGGGATTTTTTGGCGATGGAATCGAAGGATGTGCGATCGACTTGCGAACCTAAACTAAATACCTCGGCATCTTGCTAGCGCGAATCTCCATAAATTCTGCTACCTAAAACTACTAAACCAGTTTCAGAGCTTAGCTTCATCTGCCAAAATGCAGAATCCGTAAATCTACTTGAGCAAAATAGGTCGGATTCGGCGATCGCACCAGAATCTGCTACCTGAATTTAACTTTGACAGTTATTTTTGGTCGTAGCATTGAGCTTCAGATAGATTTAGTAGATTTAGTTCGATCGCAGGAAGTTCCAGGGAATTTCTCAGAAACACCATATTACTAAATCGTTGAGGACGAATATCGTCTCTCAGAATCAGCAGTGGGTCACTGACTGATTTTCCTCACCTGTGGCTAAATCTACAGTTTAGGCAAACCCGCTCAGCACTAGACCTACTAAGATTGACATCGTAGCAAATCTTTTGATATTTGTACTGAATCGAATATTAATAATTTAACAGATTTAATCAATATTTGTAAAGTTTCTAAATATTTACAAAAATCATGGGCTATGTCCCTCAACCTATTTCTGCCAAAATCAAGCTAAAATGACTTAATTAAGTTAAAAAAACTCGATCGCAATTCGATCGCCTACTTTGAGACCAAGTTCAGCAGCCCGCCCGCTGCGAAGTTCGATCACTCGATCGACAATCGTATCCGGGCCATAGGTGGGACAAGGTTCCGCAGTACAAGGAGGTGCTCCGGCTTGAATCGCTGTCACCACGCCATCTCGGATAAAAATCATATCCAGAGAAATTTTGCAATTTTTCATCCAAAAATTGACCCACCGCGCAGGTTTGAACTCAAACAGCATTCCTCTGTCATCGGCCAAAGAAGTTCTGTACATTAAACCCATAGCCTGTTGTTCTGGAGTTTTAGTCACTTCCAGTTCAATCAGGCGATCAGCTATCCGAGCTCTAGCAGAAATAGGCAAAACTTGACCCTCCGAGGCCACCAATGTAGACTGCGAAGCCAAATTACCAGTAGCATCAGCATTGGCCAGAGGTAAAGTCGGCGAACATCCCAGCAAAAAGATAATTACCCCAATACCGAGCAAATTAGCAAAATAACTCATATTGATTTTAGATTTTAGATAGGACACTAGAATTCACGATACTGTTCAAGCAATTTTTAGCTCAAAACGTTAGCATATAAAGGTGACAGAATATTATCAGCCCCTAAACTCATTAAAAAGCGGCCATTGGTTCAAGCTGATCTGTGGTGCCAGCTTTCAACACCTACCTGCGGTGCGAAATCTGACCTTAGCTTATACCTTAGCAGGCGCTGACTGTATTGATGTCGCGGCAGATCCAGCCGCGATCGCAGCAGCGAAAGAAGCCCTACAGGTGGCCAGCAAAATACAGGCTCAAACCCAAAACCCCAAATTTGGTGGCAAAGGTTTACCCTGGCTGATGGTCAGCTTAAATGATGGGGAAGACCCGCATTTTCGTAAAGCCGAATTCAACCCAGCCGAGTGTCCGGCGGACTGCTGGCGGCCCTGCGAAAAAATTTGTCCAGCCGAAGCAATTGTTTTTTCGGGAACTGGTAAAGGTTTTGCCGGAGTTATAGACCAGCGCTGCTATGGTTGCGGTCGTTGTCTGCCAGTTTGTCCCAGCCAATTAATTTACACTCGTTCTTACGTGTCTGCTCCCGCCGCGATCGCACCTTTAATCTTGCAATCCGGCGTGGATGCTCTAGAAATTCACACGCAAGTAGGCAGAGAAACAGATTTTGCCAGACTTTGGTCAAGCATAAATCCCTGGGTTGGAGAACTCAAATTAATTGCCATTAGTTGTCCCGATGGAGACGGTTTGATTGATTATTTGCGGACACTCTATCAAATAATTTCTCCCCTTCCTTGTCCCCTAATTTGGCAAACCGACGGTAGGCCCATGAGTGGAGATATTGGCACAGGAGCTACTAGAGCCGCAGTTAAACTCGGTCAAAAAGTCTTGGCGGCCGGTTTACCCGGATACGTCCAACTTGCAGGTGGTACTAATGCTCATACTGTGACCAAACTCAGAGCCTCTGGAATGATGAAAGAACATGGGGAAAATTTATTAATTCCTGATGCCCCTCACATTGCAGGTATAGCTTATGGCAGCTATGCCCGTGCTCTGCTGTCGCCAATTTTAGAACAATTAGAAAAAATGCAAGTCGATCGAGCTTTGGCCATTCCTGTCGCGATCGCACCGTCAGCAGCCTCCGCTCAAATACCAGGGCTGACTCAGCTCGAAGCCTTCCCAGAACTTCTCTGGCAGGCCGTTAGTTTAGCTCATTCTCTGGTTTCCCAACTCAAAGAATATTAGGTAGTTAACAGTTAACAGTTGACTGTTAACAGTTGACTGTTAACTGACTAAAAAGGTTGACGCACAGTGCTAATCTTTCTAACAATCATTAACATAAGCTACCAGATAGGTGATCTTTGGTGAATGGCATACATACCACTTAGAAAAGCGGTCGAATTTCTGGGATTGCATCCAAACACGCTAAGGAAGTACGCAGATGAAGGGCAGATCAAATCAATCAAAAATGGAGCAGGGCAACGCCTGTACGACGTTTCTGGACTCAATTTCAAAAGAAAAGGACTGCAAGCCTTACTGGTCAGATTTATGCGCCCAGATCAGCTCACGATTGTTGTTGCCTGTAGAGACAGATTG
>REAP01000208.1 GCA_004294385.1 Oscillatoriales cyanobacterium
ACTAAAATTAGCCAACAATTTCACTTGACTTTCTTGTGCAGTTGACCTATCATAGCATCATGGGAATCTGTGCGGCCATATAATATCAGTAAATCTCCCAAATAAAACTTCATCAGCCTGCCAAGATTGTTCATAACAAGTTTTTGTAACTATAGATAAACGCAAATAAACGCCGATGGAATATCATCTGCGTTCATCTGTGTTCATCCGCTGAAATCTGCGGTCAAAAAAGTCCTTATTTCGCCGATTTCTGCGCTTTATTTTCAGATTCAGGAGATTGCAAAGCCTCATCAAGAATAGCACGGGCTGACTCAGCTTTACCCCTAGCTTCCCGATAGCGGACATTAGCTTGAGCGAAGTTTTTCAGCACCTTGAAACCATCTTTGAGACTGCTAATTTCCTCAGCAGTGACAGGTTCATCAGTAAACAAAATATCGATCGCAGCCCGAATTTTTAGTGCTTCCTCGCGGGATTCCATTACCTTCAATTTGAGACTTGCCAAATTGCTCAAAATCTGTATTGCTTCAGTAATCGCGTCCTCGGTTTCAGATGTACCATCTTCGATGTCTTTAACTTCCACAAACTGCTTTGGCCCAAATCCTTCTTTGAGCTCCGTCGATAGCTTGTCAGAGTCGATAAGCTGCATAAGCTGATCCATCGCTTCTTCGCGGGCTTTTGCTGAATCTTTCCCTCTAACAGTTAAAATAGTTTCGGGGCTTTGAGGAAGTGTATAGCGAACCATATTTTGATAGCCTTTGTGCGATAACAATTATTGATATTTTATCTTGATTCGATCGCAAGTTGCAGCTATCAATCTGCCAAAATAGCAAATCGCTTTCCCAAAGTTGACAGACATCCACTCAAAAGGAATACTAAATATAATGAAAGATAAATTGATTGACTGGCTCAACATATTCTTAGTAGCAGACGTATTTTTCGTCTTTGCTAGTTTTGCATGGTTTGCGATCGCAGTATTAGGTCGATCGACTGGTGTGAATCTCGGTTTCGATCTGTGGTACAGTCTTTGGCAGCCTGTATTTAATCCCGCCCTCGGAATTCTCATGGGTGGGGCTATTCTGAGTGGTATAATTAACCAAGTTTCTAAGCGTCTCAATCCCAAGTAAGATTTTTGCAGAAAACTTCCAAAAGCTCGATCGCCCACCTGTCAGTTTTGATGCCGCAGAGGTACGATGGAAGTTAGGGCACGATGCCAAGTTCGGTAAGACTAAGCTGGGCGAAAATACTCACAGGAAAGGAAAAATGACACTTAACTTACGGCGACCGGTTTTAATTGGTGGAATAGGACTTTCAGCAGCACTGTGGCTGTTGGATAGTCTACAGCACTCGGCTTCAGAGATGGGCGAAACAGCACTCATCGGATTGGTGGCTGCGGGTGCCGGATATTGGTGGTGGCAGCGACAATCACCCAAACTCGAACTCGCACTCCCAGAAGCCCTGGCAAGTCGGGAAGTGGCTTTAAAGGCGATCGCCTCTTCGGAAGCAGCAATTAATTTGCTAGCCTCAGAAGCTCAAAACTCGACAGATCCTGCTAATTTAAAAGTACAGCTCGATCGACTAACCGCCGAATTAGACCGACCAGATTTGCGAATCAGCGTCACTGGCGGCAAATCTGTAGGCAAAAGTGCCTTAATTCAAGTGTTAAATGCTAATTGGGCATCTCAACAGTCGCACAAGTTGAGTTTCCAAGAAACAGCCCCGCTATTTACTACCACGAATAGCGATACCAAAATCAGCGATGACTTAGTGCTGTTTGTGACAGCGGGCGACATCACAGATTCCGAATTTCAAACATTATCTCAGCTATTTTTAGCAGGTCAACGTTTTCTGCTAGTTTGGAACAAGCAAGACCAATATTTGCCAGCACAGCAGTCGCAAATTTTGGACTCTTTGCAGTCAAAAATGGACGGAATACTGGGGACAGAAGATATAATTGCGATCGCAGCTTCCCCCAATTCCATCAAAGTCAGACAGCACCAAGCGGACGGCACTTTAACAGAACGGATGGAAACTCAAGCCTCGCAACTCCAACCGTTGACAGCAAAATTGACTCAAATCTTAACAGAAGAAAGACCACAATTGGTGTGGGCGAATACAGTGCGATCGGCCCAAACAGTCAAATCTGAGGCGAAAATTTTGTTAAATGCGGTTCGGCGCGATCGGGCAATGCCCATCATCGAACAATATCAATATATCGCAGCAGCAGCCGTTTTTGCCAATCCCGTTCCCGCCCTAGACTTACTAGCAACAACCGCCATCAGCACCCAACTCGTCATCGACCTCGGAGTCATTTATCAACAAAAATTCTCCCTAGACCAAGCTAAGACAGTAGCAGCAACTTTGGCAAGCCAAATGTTCAAACTAGGATTAGTAGAACTATCCACTCAAACAATTACTGGATTGCTCAAAACCAATCCAGTCACCTTTGTCGCCGGAGGTGCAGTGCAGGGAATTAGTGCAGCTTATTTTACCAGAATAGCTGGACAGAGTTTAATTGAATATTTCCAAAGTCGAGAACTGGAAAACACTGTCAATGGCGGTTTAAATATTGACCAATTGACCAAAACTTTGCAAGCAGTATTTAAGCAAAATCAACAAATTTCCTTCTTGCAAAATTTCATCAACCAAATTGCGAGTAGCCTCTCGCCTCAAACATCCATCCGTTAAATCCATTACAAAATCCGTTGCCGAACTGCCTCCTATCCGTAACATCCGTTAAATCCGTTACAAAATCCGTTGCCGAACTGCTTTCTCAACATCCGTTAAATCCGTTACAAAATCCGCTGCCGAACTTCTCCAATGGCTGACAAATCCACCCAAGAAAATCGCCTATCCCTTGCCCGCGCCAGCTTGCGTCAATCCCTGGCGCGCCATGCCCATTTGCGCCAAGGCAAAAAAAACTCCAATCCAAAACTAGAAGCAACCCTACAAAATCAGTTAGACATCCTAACTTTCACCTCAGAAAAACTCAACCAAAACATCATTCGTATTGCTACCTTTGGTTTAGTCAGCCGTGGCAAATCAGCCGTACTAAACGCCCTTCTCGGTCAAAAAATCCTGCAAACAGGCCCTCTCAACGGCGTGACTCAGTGGCCGCGTTCCGTGCGCTGGGCAGTGCCTTTATCCCTGAATAACGACGAGTCAGGAGGCATACAAATCGAATTAATTGATACACCCGGAATAGATGAAATTGGTGGCGAAGTGCGCGGAGAAATGGCGAAACAAGTCACTCGCCAAGCAGACTTAATTTTATTTGTCGTCGCCGGCGATATCACCCGCACCGAATATCAAGCACTGTCCGAATTACAAACAGCAAAAAAACCATTAATCTTAGTTTTTAATAAAATAGACCTCTATCCAGAATTAGACAGAAAAGCTATTTATAAAAGTTTGCAAGCCCTGGGAAATGCCGAACAATTAGCAGCCGATGCGGCGACAGATAAATCTGATAGCGAAAATTTATCTCCAGACAATCCTGCGCCTAAATCTACTGCAAAAGCTGCTCCCAAAAATACCAAATCTTTAGAAATAGTCATGGTAGCTGCGGAACCTGCACCGATGCAGGTGAGAGTAGAATGGCCTGATGGTAGAATTACCCACGAGTGGGAGTCGCCACCACCGCAGATAGGCGAACTCAAACAGAAAATTTTGACAATTCTTAACCGAGAAGGTCGATCGCTCCTAGCACTCAATGCTTTAATTGAAGCTAGAGATGCGGAAGCAAATATCGCCCATCAAATTCTCAAATTGCGACAAACAGAAGCCGAAGACTTAATCTGGCAATTTGCCAAATATAAAGCTTTAGCTGTGGGCTTAAATCCCATTGCTTTACTCGATGTCATGGGAGCAACTGTCGCCGACTTAGCCTTAATTCGCTCTTTATCCAGACTTTACGGTTTACCCATGACTGGTTACGAAGCGGGGAAACTGTGGCAAACTATTTTCTCTAGTGCTGGCGGCGTACTTTTGGGAGAATTGGGCAGTAGTTTTCTCTTGGGATTCGGCAAAAGCGCGGCCATTGCTGCTCCCCAAATCGGCTTTTCTACTTTTGCAGGAGTTGCAGTTACTCAAGCCAGTTTAGCAGCTTATGGAACCTATGCTGTCGGTCGCGCCGCCCAAGTTTATTTAGAAAAAGGCTGCACTTGGGGCCCACTGGGACAAAATACGGTAATTCAAGAAATTGTCAGCACTATAGAACGTGATACAATAGCCAATCGCTTAAAGCAAGAGTTGAAACTTACCAAGTAAAAATTGCCTTTCTGACATCCGTTAAATCCGTTACAGAATCCGTTGCCGAACTTCCTTCTATCCGTTAAATCCGTTACAGAATCCGTTGCCGAACTTCCTTCTATCCGTTAAATCCTGCCGAACTTCCTTCTATCCGTTAAATCCGTTACAGAATCCGTTGCCGAACTTTCTAACATCCGTTAAATCCGTTACAGAATCCGTTGCCGAACTTCCTAACGTCTAGCGATAACAACACCTTGCCTAAAATGAGCAATTGTTGCAATTACCGCAATCGAAAAATAAAATATTCTAATCAGCCAAAAACAAATTAGCATAGACCAAGAAACAATAGTTGGAGCAATACCAGTTAACTGCACAAATCTGGAATTAATTTTTTTTTCAAAGCTATCAAGGTCTTTCATTTCAGATTTATTCGTAGGAATCACCGGAAACTGACCTGTATAGAAGTAATAACCAAAAAAGCCCGGAACTCCTACCTGTTTTGTTAGAAATGAGTTAGTTAATGTGGTAGTATCAACAGGCGATAGCTTTTCCGATTCTGCTACTTTGTCCAGCCAAGAATTATATCTAATCATCGGCGTACTCATGAACACCAAAGGAACGAGCGCTATTAACAAAATAGCACTAACTTTGCGACCGTATTCAGGCCTTAGAAGTCTGGTTGCTAGACCAAATCCCATGCCGATAAAAGCAAATACTAATATATTTAATAATTCAATAATTTCGATACCTCTCAACAAATCGCCCAGAATTAAAATTGTATATAATATTTTGTCTGCCAACATCAGCGCGACAAATTTAATCAGGACTGAAATGCCCACAATCATAACTGCACTCACTAGATAGCCGATGCCACCGAGAAAGTAAAGTAAAATCGAACCTGTTTGTTTTAATGGCTGCATGAAACTATCAGTTAGTTGAAAGGTTAGAAGCGGGATTGACAAGTTCGCGCTTGGCCGCCTGTGTGACTTCTGTTATCCGTTCTTTCATAACACTCTCTTCCACAGCGTTTTGTTCTGACTGCTGTTGGCGATCGCCTCCCAACCATAAAAGATACTCGATATTACCAGCCGGGCCAAGTAAAGGCGACCACGTTAAACCCCGTTCCTCCCATCCTAAAGCTCTCGCAGCTTTCCACACTTGGAAAATCGCATCCGCTTGAGTTGCTGAGTCTCGCACCACGCCTTTTTTACCGACTCTCTCGCGCCCAACCTCAAACTGCGGCTTTACCAGCAACACGGCTTCTCGCGGTGGCGCCAACAACTCCCACAGCGCCGGCAAAATCTTATCCAGGGAAATAAACGACACATCTACTACTGCCAAATCTGCATAAACCCCTTTGGGAAAAGCAGCGGCCAGGGGTGAATCTTGCTCCTCCCCTTTGGGAGCTGGGGCTGCTGAATCTTGCTCCCCCCCTTGACAAGGGGGGGCTGGGGGGGGTGAATCTTGCTCCTCCCCTTGACAAGGGGGGGTTGGGGGGGGTGAATCTTGCTCCTCCCCTTGACAAGGGGGGGTTGGGGGGGGTGAGTCGCCATAAAGCTCATTAGCCGTCATGTAGCGCAAATTGGTGCGTTCTTTCAAAATTACCCTCGGATCGTTCCTCAAGCCCCAATCTGCTTGACCGTAGCCAACATCTATGCCATAGACTTTGGCGGCGCCAGCTTGCAACAGACAGTCGGTAAAACCGCCTGTGGAAATGCCGCCATCGAGACAAATTCTATCTGTAACGGGAATGGCAAAAACTTGTAGTGCTTTGGCTAATTTTTCGCCACCTCTAGAAACATAGCGCGATCGCTCTTTAATGTGAATGTTTGCCGCAATATCAACCTCAGTGCCCGGTTTGTCAACTACCTGTTGGTTGACTGCAACTTTTCCAGTCCGAATCAAAGCTTGAGCTTGTTGTCGGGAAGTGCACAAATCTAGGTTGACCAATAAAGTGTCTAGTCGCTGTTTAGCCAAAATTATTAATTTTTATAAATTAAGGTTAACGAAAGTACCAGATTAGCATTTATGTGACTTTTGTCACTTGAATTTTTCAGTTTTATCACAAAAAGATATTCGTATCATCACACTAAAAATTCTGAGACGAACACATGATAGTAGCTACAGTTCAAACAATTTTGGATTTTGGATTTTTAATTTTGGATTACCGATTCGAGGTTTAGCGCTCAACCATGAAAAACTTTAATTTTCCTATCAGAAACACGGATAATTGTCAAGAAAATCCCCTGGCATTCGTAAGTGGCAAGATTGTTCACATTGTTTACCCCAATGGAGAAGTAGAAGCAACAACCGTCGAACAAGTCGATCGCCGTCAAACGAAAATTCCCCTTGACAAATGTCTCGTCTGGGGAGACATCGGCGATTTTTAGACCATGAAAAAAGATCGCTTCTATGCTGTGATGTCATAAAAAGCGATCGATCCAACTTCTACTTAGATTAACCAAACAGAGTTAGATATCTGTTTCGCTCAATTCGCGAATCATGTAATCAAAAGGCTGTTCCAGAAAAGCCCCGACAGACAAGCCAGCAGCTTCCACTTGAGCCTTAACCATCTCCTTCATAATGCTAATCCCCAAAACCGTCGGGCCAATTGGCACTCCCAAGGAATTGTAAGTTTCCCGCAAACCTTGCAGAACCCGCTCATCAAGCACGTCTGTACTTCCAGCCACTAGGGCGTAAGTAGCATAGCGCAAGTAGTAGTCCATATCCCGTAGACAAGCCGCGTAACGACGAGTCGTGTAGGCATTTCCACCAGGGCGAATCAGTTCCGGCTGATCGGCAAATAGCTGTATTCCAGCTTGCTTGACAATTGCCGCAGCATTGCTATTAATCGCTGCTGCTGCTTGTACCCGTGCCGTGCCTGTTGCAAAATAAGATTTCAACCGATCGATCCCATCTCGGTCTAAATACCTACCAGCAACATCATAATTTTCAATCAGACTCGTCACTGCATCGCGCATAAGTTTCTCTCCCAAAAATCTTTATCAATACTTTGCTATCTGAGATAGACCGCCTATTGTAGACTACTACAAATCGGCTTTTGATTAAGATTTGAGTTGACACTCTCCGACCTGAAGGAACGGAGGGAGATTCTTAAGAAGTTTTGAAACTCTTAAGGGCGCTGTCAAATCGCCGCTACACGTTCAAATTCACTGACTTACGCCATGAAGATCACGTCTACTTTTTTGTTCTATGCTTTCGTTCGCACTTTTCAACACTTCGGCAACGCTTGCGTGCGACGCACTAGCCAGTTTGATACGCTCATTATCCCGCCATTGCTTGCCTGTGCCTTAGTCTTTTCCAGTCAATCTAAAATTGCTGGGAGTGTCTTACTGGCTGGTATCTCACCGTGCTAGGATAATTCATCGCGTAGTTGATACGCCTACTTGTTCCGCATTGTTAAAATTATAACACAGATTACTCGCAGCCTAAAGGCTACAACTGGGTTTCATCTCCGGCTTGAAAGACCGGGGTTTGCGCGTGACGCGCTATAGGATTTTCTGACCACAGGTTAAACCCGGCAGAAAAACCCCAATGCAGGCAAATGCCCGATCGGCGATCGACCAGACAAAACCAATATCAGGAGTCAGTCATGTTCCAGACACCGCAAGAAGCCTTAAACTACATAAAAGAAAATAAGATCCAGATTATTGACCTGAAATTCATCGATATGCCGGGGATCTGGCAACACCTCTCCCTATTCCACGACCAAATTGACGAAACAGCATTCACAGACGGCGTACCCTTCGACGGTTCCAGCATTCGCGGCTGGAAAGCCATCAACGAATCAGATATGACAATGGCGATCGATCCTACCACTGCTTGGATCGACCCATTCATGGCAGAACCAACCCTCAGCTTCATTTGCAGCATCAAAGAACCCCGCACAGGCGAACCCTATGGCCGCTGTCCCCGAACAATTGCCCAAAAAGCCGTAGAATATTTAGTTTCCACCGGTCTCGGCGATACCGCATTTTTTGGGCCGGAAGCAGAATTCTTCATTTTTGACGATGTTCGCTACGACCAAACTCAAAACAGTGGCTATTACTATGTAGACTCAGTAGAAGGTCGCTGGAATTCCGGCAAAGAAGAACCAGGCGGCAACCTCGGCTACAAACCGCGTTACAAAGAAGGTTATTTCCCAGTTGCACCAACCGATACCTCTCAAGATATGAGAACGGAAATGTTGCTGACAATGGCAAAATGCGGCGTACCAGTTGAAAAGCACCACCACGAAGTAGCCACCGGCGGTCAATGCGAACTCGGCTTCCGCTTCGCGACTTTGATTCAAGCCGCTGACTATTTGATGACTTATAAATATGTGATTAAAAACGTCGGTAAAAAATACGGCAAAACCATCACCTTCATGCCGAAACCGCTGTTTAACGATAACGGTTCCGGGATGCACGTTCACCAATCGATTTGGAAAGATGGTCAACCACTATTTGCTGGCGATCAATATGCTGGTTTCAGTCAAATGGGACTGCATTACATCGGTGGTATTCTCAAGCACGCACCAGCACTTTTGGCACTCACCAATCCCACAACTAATTCCTACAAACGTTTAGTTCCGGGCTTTGAAGCGCCTGTAAATTTAGCTTATTCTCAAGGAAATCGATCGGCATCAGTGCGAATTCCGTTGTCGGGAACTAACCCGAAAGCTAAGCGCTTAGAATTCCGCTGTCCTGATGCCAGTTCTAATCCATATTTAGCCTTTGCAGCGATGCTGTGCGCGGGTATAGATGGCATCAAGAATCAAATCGATCCGGGCGAACCTTTGGATGTGGATATCTACGATTTGTCTCCTGAAGAATTGAGCAAGATTCCTTCGACTCCTGGTTCCTTGGAAGGTGCTTTGGAAGCTTTGGAAAAAGACCATGCTTTCTTGACTGATACTGGGGTATTTAGCGAAGATTTCATCAAAAATTGGATTTCTTATAAACTGGATAATGAAGTCAACCCGATGCGGTTACGTCCTCACCCTTACGAGTTTGCTTTGTACTACGATTGTTAGATAAGTTATCGCGTTTTTTAAGGAGATGAAGTAGGTTGGGTTGAGCGATCGCGAAACCCAACATCTTATTTAAAATCAAGAGTTGGGTTTCGTACCTCAACCCAACCTACAAATAACAAGTAACAAGTAACAAGTAACCCAACATCTTATTTA
>REAP01000209.1 GCA_004294385.1 Oscillatoriales cyanobacterium
CATTCGACATTTGTAGTCGAGTTGACGTTTAAATTCGTAAAAACCAAGGTCAGATATTGCTCCAGCTAACTTATGATTCGCCATCATTCCCTTGACGTTCAAATTTTCAATCTTAATCAGCTTAAAAGTTTTAGCTAAATCAGTTGTTAACTTGTGAAGGAAGTCTAGACGAATACGAGCTATTCGTGCATGGAGTTGCCTAATTTTATTGTAAGTTTTACGCTGGTTTCGAGAGCCTTTTACCTGTTTTGATGCTTGGCGCTGCAAAGTAGCAAGCTTGGTTTTCGCTTGCTTTAATGGCTTCGGTGCATCAAAAACCTGCCCTTTTGACAATGTAGCAAATGACTTGATACCGACATCAATCCCCACAGAATCTTCAGACTGCTGAACCGGGAGACGTTCTGCATCAACGCAGAAAGAAACAAACCAGCGATTTCCTTCCTTTGAAATCGTGAAAGTTTGAGAGATCAAGCTACATTCTAATGGCTCAAAAAGCCGAAAAGTTCCCAAAGTAGGAATCTTAATGGTTTTACCAACATTTAACAAAACTTTGCCGTTAGATGAATCAACCGTAAAAGATTGACCGTCTCGGCGACTGGCAAACTTCGGATGACCTGAAGAACCAGAACGATATCGACTGAACGCATCCTTCAAGTCAATCAAAGCGTTTTGGTAAACTCGGCTAGACAACTGGTTGATTACCTTCGAGTCGGTAAATTTCCCCTCACTATACATTTGAGTCCGCAAACTCAACCCAAAGTTAAATACTACGCGCCGGAATCCTGCGTGTCTTGCCATCAAAGTCGCTTCGTTGTTATTCAATTTTAGCGCTCGTTTAACAGCAAACATATCACTTCCTCTCTTCGTGATTAACTATGGATAAGTTTAGCAAACTATTTGGCACTTAAGTTTTGCTCTTCATGATTAGACTCAATCGAAAATCGCCAATCTAAAATCGATTTCACGCAGCCCACCGTGCCGATCGCAAAATTTTGACTTGATCTAGCAATCGGAGAACTGTAGACGCCTGTTCGCCTAACATCCACTCTCCTCTGAGAAATGGCATCATCCCGTCTGGTGCATTGTTCTGCGAGTGCAGTTGCTCCACGTCGAGCCAGTCCATCCCGACAATGCGATCGACTGCTAGCCCCAAAATCGTATCTTGGTCTTCGACAGCAATGATCGGAATTTCTGTTCGATCGGTATTCAGAGGTGTTTGGTCTCCCAAAAATTGACCCAAGTCTGCCACCCAAATCACACGTCCCCTCATGTTTAGCGTACCTAAAAGCAAGGAAGAAACATTAGGGATAGGTGTCATGCGGTCTGGGGACGGAGATAGCACCTCCCTAATCCCTGTCGCTGGCAGTGCGAACTCGTTCCCTGAAGGCACATAGAACCGCAGGTGCAGCTCGCCTTCGGGAGTCTCTAGTTCTTGGAATTCCGGAGCATGATCGATGCCTAGTCCTGGTAATATAAAGTCTGAGCTGCCACTAATCATCTTTCTGACACCTACTTTTTTAGCAAATTATTGACGGTTTCCGCCAAGCTTATCCTATCAAAACTGAACATAGTCAAGCAGTAAATGTCGTGACGGTTGGATCTGCTTGATAAACCACTACGCCGTTTGACATGATTACGCACCTTGCTAACTTGATAGCGGGGGAGGCTCTAACCCCAATTTTCTGTTGACAAACATGAAACTACATTACTGCGTTGACACCTAAATTCAACAAAGTCTTTTCTCAGCTATCGCTCCAGCAAGTTTATGGTTAACCATCAATCAGCCCTGTTACATTGAAATCTTCAATCTTAATCAGCTTAAAGGTTTTAGCCAGCTCAGTTGTCAACTTGTTCAAGAAATCTTTACGAACGCCAAATATTCGCGCGTGAATCTGGCTAACTTTATATTAGGTAAATCTAGATATTCTGTCAATTGATTACACCCATATCCCGTTGGTTTTGCGATCATTTTTTTGATAGATAAACCTCCACGGTTGCTTCGGGGGAACCAGGACCAACATATTTTTCTACCAGCATTAATAACTCATTTTCACCAAAAGGTTTCGTAATGTATTCAGTAGCTCCCGCCATCCGAGCTTGAACCCGATCGATAAATCCGTCGATCCCCGTTAACATGACGATCGGTGTCTGTCGAAAAGCACTAGAACTACGCAGCATAGCGCAAATTTCGTGACCATCTAGTTCCGGCATGGCAATATCGCACAAAATCAAATCGGGTTTGAGTTGAAACACTAAACTCAGAGCTTGAAGAGGGCTGCTGATGCCAGTAACTTCGTAACCATGTTCACTTAAAATTGACTCGACTGTTTTGCGAATCACATTATCATCGTCAATGCAGACAACTCTGGGAACCTTGGTTTTGGGAGAAGACCATTCTTTTTTGTTGCTAGCTGGAGTCACAGACTCGAAAAATACCTGCACCAATCCCTGCTGCACGAAAGGGTAAATTGCCTTAGCGACAGTCAACACATCTCGGTTCAGGTAGCGCGCCATTTGGCGAATCGAAGTGCGCCCGTCAGCCCAACGTTTCAGAGTATTAAAAGTATTGACAGGGAGTGCGACTTGCAACTCGGCAGCGTCTGAAATCACCGGACATTGGTTAGGCGACTGAATATGAGGGTGAAACTGCTTCCACTGTTGCACCTGTTTGACAATTTTCGCCAGCAGAGAGCTAATGTCTAAGCTGGTTAATTGAGGAGCTAAGGCCGACCCCATTTCAAAGGTGAACGAACCCTGGTGGAGACTCAGCAAGTCAAATAGGGTTTCGTGAATCATGCTGTGGATAATGTTCCGCCCTTGAGCTGGAGTAAGGATGTGCTTTTCTAGCAGCGCCCATAGGTAGCCGTATTCTGGGGCATTGGTAGAAGCCATATAGGGAACTTCGATTTTCTCTAGGGCTTTCTCTGCTTTGTAGCGGCGCAGGTAATCGCGCAAGCGTAACAAACTTCCGGCACTTTGGGTAGCGTAAATAATCTGACCATTGAAGCAGAAGACATACCAGGATTGTCTTACGGTCGATCGCGAAGTAGGTTTAGTACCCGTGCTGTTACCGTTCGAGCTGTAGGCCTCTACGAACAGCTCTCCGGTTCGTTGACCTAACTCAATCAGTTGCAGGATACTGCGGATGTCAATTTCACTCAAATTTCCCTGCATGGAGCTAAAGTTTTCTCCTTAAAACTGTTGGTGTCTGAGCTCAGAAAAGCTATGTGCTGGCGCTATGTTAATTCTTGTTTCTCATTTAAATATTAACCGACAACAAACTATGATTTGATACTCCGCACCGATGAATCGGGGGAATTCTTGATGTAAGTGGCCGACTGTGCCGAAATCTCACTCCCGACTAAAATGCTTCAACACGTAGATGGTTGTGATTAATTTTTACGAACCTATCATATCATATGGTTATTCTTAATCGCTGCACCGATTATATCATTGCGACTCAAGCTCTGGAATCATTTTTAGGCTCCTCAAATAAGTCGCAGCCGCGTTCCTCTCCATGTCGTTAGCCCGAGGCTTCCTGCTCGTCTTTCTGTGAAGAAATCTGTATCTACCGGAACTCACATTTGTCAATCTGGATGTAAGCTAGATAGAGACGATAACGCTACCAAAGAGAGGACTATTAGTGTGCTGTATCTAGCAGAAGTACAAAAACAGAGAAGCGGCTTTGGTCTCGGTGGCGGTAAGGCTGAACTAAAACTGCTAGCTTGTCAACGGGGCGAACATAATTGGAGCGCTGTACCTGGGGATGATGCAATTCCAGTCGAGGAAGCGAATAAGTTTAACGACGGTACGCTGGTGTTGGTGGAGTTGAGCGCTAGTAAACAAGTGCAGCGAATTCAGGAAGCTGCCCGCCAGTTGGTGAGTATTCTGCAAAATTTTTCGCGTTTACAGGACAAGTTTAAGGACAAGGAAGAGGAAATTGAACAGTGGAAGGCTTCTCTGACGTTTTCGAGTCAGGAACTTAATCGCCGGGAAATGGAAATGCAGGCCCGCGAAGAGCAGTTGGCTCAAATGGTGGATGAGTTGGAGCGGCTGGAGGCGCAGCGCTCGGAAATTGAAAATACTCGTGATGAAGCTAACCGATTGCGGGAAGAAGTTGATCGCTCTCGTATCGAAATGGAGACGGCTTGGGAACAGTTGCGGGGCGAGCAACAGCAGTCTGAGGTTCAGCAAGGGGCGGTGGTAGATGAGCAACAGGCTCAAAGGATTCAGGAGTTGATGAACAAGCTTTCGGGGGCGATTGCTTCGGCTCAAGGGGTGCGGGAACAATTGAATCAGTCTTTTGGTGTGGTGGGGGCTCAGCAGGCAATTTTGGATCTGCACTGGGGACAGTTGGAGAAACAACGGGTACAGGCTAAGCAGCAACAAGAAGAGGTCGATCGACAAAATCCCAATATCCAAAACCGCTGGCAAGAATGGTATCAAGCTGCTGATGCTTTGACGCAAGCGAAGGTGGAACTCAAGGGGTGGCAAAGTACCCTGGGTGCGAAGGAGGAGCAGGTGCAGTTTTTGTCTGTGCAGGTGCGGGCTCTTGAGGCTCTGAGCAGACAAGTTTCTGGGCTGGCTCAAGGTTTTGGGGCTGGGGCTAAGGATCAGAGTGTGGATGTTCAAGCTCTGGAGAAAATGTCTATAGAGGAGTTGCAAGGGCTAGTTCAACACCTGCAACAGGATTTGGAAAAGGTGTTTCGGTTTGTGAATGATCAAGAGGAGGAGTTGACTCTTCAGCAAGAGACTATCGAGGAATTGCAAGGGAAAATTCAAGCTGCTAGCGAGTTCGATCGCATGGAGTTGGAAAATGAAATGGCAGATGAACTCGAAAGTTATCAGATGTTGAATGAAACTCTGGTGGGACAGCGACTCCGTTTGCAGGAACGGGAGGATGTTTTGAAGCAACATCAGGCGGTGCTGTGGAAACGGCTGGGTACTGCAAATCCTGCCTCGCGAGATGGACAGATAGATTTGGGGCCGGTCATGGCACAGCTCGATACTGTGCGCCAGCAGCAGGGGCAAGATTTACAGAGGCTGGAGCAGGAAATTCAGCAGTTGCGAGAAGCGATTGCTCAAATTGAGGGTAATGTCAACCGTCAAACTGGGGAACAGGATGGGAAGCGTCATGAGATTAAGCAGTTGGAACTGAATTTATTCAACCAGAAAAGTGCTCTGGGGGAACTGTGGGGCCGGGTGAATGTTTATCAAGAGATGTTGCAGCCGGTGCAGGACAATTTGAGTGGGCTGCGTCAAAAGTTGGAAGCTGTGGGGGGGGAGCTCGATCGCATTCAGCAAAGTGGAGAACAGCAGGATCAGACGATTTCTCAGTTGCAACAGGTGATTTCTGGTTTGATTAGTGGGTGAAAACAGAATAGTATCAATTCCGGTAACACCGGAATGATATAGAGGAGACGGCTTAGCCTTAGTCCCTACCAAAAATAACATTGTAGGGACTAAGGCCAAGCCGTCTCCTAATTTCTTAATCACCCATCTCGCACCATCCAAACCAGCATTCCCAAAATTTCGTCCACTGGAGGTAAGGCATAGTCATTAAGATCGATCGATACAATTTTTTCCTCTAGTTTCAGAAATCGCCACTGTGTACCGTTACTGACACTGCCTTGACACTCCCCGCCGTAAACGGCTAAGATTCTTCATTCACAGGGAGATGCCTTGTAAAAGCAGTGCCTTTACTCGGTCTTACTCTCCCTCCTGAAGCAGTAACGGTATGCCCTACCGCCAAAATT